>CAMBZY010000145.1 GCA_945872325.1 Candidatus Kuenenia stuttgartensis
CGGGCATTCTCAGCAAAGGTTTCGCCAGTTTCTTCAGGTTCAGGGGCATTGGGGAAAAGATCCAGGCCGACGATTTCCCAGCTGTCCGCCCAGGTCGGTCGAGCCCAGTCAGGTACAATCAAGGCCTTCATTTCCTTGACCTTCTTGGCGTTACGTGAACCGATCAAAAGGCGTTTCGACATTTTCGAAGGGCTTTCCTGAGTCTGACCTGAATGATTGGAGCGGAGTAAACATCATAAAACGACCGTACCCGAGTTGGGAACGGTCGTTTTGAAGATTTGACCTGGATTCAAACGAACCAGAGTTTTTTACTGGAAAAGCCCGGTCGTTGTTTTTTGCTGGACAGCCCGTTTTGGAACATCCATCATGTCGGTCGGCGAGAGCGGGGTCTCGAACTTGCCGGATGACAGATATTTCTGATTCAGCTTGTCCAGATGCTGACGGATCGACTGAACCTTCTGATCTTTCATGATCTGGTTCGGTTCCACCTTGGCATTGAAGTTACCGAGGGTCACGACGCTTTTCTTCCGATCGTGATAGACATAGGCGGAATATCCTGCCTGTTTCAGCTGAGGATCCTTGTTCAGCTCGGCAGCCATCAGCTCAGCGTCGTCGGTTGCTTTTGCCAGAGGGCTTGATTTCAGCTTGGAATCGTCAAAGAAGTCCTTGTCGTTCTGGTCGAAAGTAGAACGTCCAATGAATCGGGCGACGACCAGTGTGTAAGGCCCAGGGGCGTTATAAATCGAGTGGGGCCCACGGTTCATGCGGTCGACCATGGGGTCGGCCTCACGAGCGAACAACTGCTGAGCGGGCACCAGCGGATTGGCTGTGACGATGGCTTTTTTGAGACCAGCGCCGGCACGCCATGGGAAGAGCGAGGGAACGCTGTCCAAGGTAACGGGTTTGATCTTTTTAACGACCTTCAGAAGATCTTCGGCTTCTTTCATGGTCGGTGCATCGCCGATCAGCACTGCGGCTTCGTCGTAGATGCGATAAATTTCCGGCTCAGAGATTCGGCCATCTCCATCGGCAGCCGTGGCTGTCGGAGGAACTCCGCGAACATTGGAGTTCATGGGCTTGATCTTTTTGAAGTAGATATAAGCCCTGAGCTGATGCGAAGAACGTAATTCCATGGCGAGTGCCTGGGCATATCGCACGGAATCAGGGCCACGGAATGTGTGGGCCAGAACCATGAACGGGCCAGCCTCTTTGGTGAGCAGGTAGGGCTCGACTGGCTCGGTCGGCAGAACGATTGTGGAACGAGTGAGTTCGTCCACGGGTGTCAGGGCCGGCAAAACACCGTTCGTTTTAATGGCACCCGAATCTTTCGGGGCATTTTGCAGGCCAGGCTTCATGCTGGAGGAGCCATTTCCGGTGGCTGGCTTTACGGCTGGATCGATGGTCGGGGCAGCCGACACACGTCCACCCGGAGCCGTTCCGGTGGCTGGCGGTTTTGCGGCCGCCTGAGATTGAGCGGCATTACCACGGCCGAGCAATCCGCCCAGGCCAGTGCGGCCAGTAGTGGCCTGCGTTTGAGCATTGACGCCGGTGGCGAATCCAAGAATCGCACAGAAGCCGGCACAGACATATGATTTTTTAAAATCGGTCATCGGTGATCCCCCATCCTTGCGGGATGTCCGAATGCGATGCGTCCAGTCACACTCCATCTGGTTTTCCAAAGCATGATCCAAGGCGCATCGGCCAATCATACCGCATCTACCAGACGGACACTGTCGCGAAGTTTACCAAAGTGAACATTTCTGACAAGAGCATTTTTGAGAGATAAAATCAGTGCCAGAATTCTGATACCAAGCCAGCCGAATCGGTCGTCATTTTCAACTCATACCCTTGGATCTGATGGAAGGAAGTGAGACAAGGCCCATACCGACATCGGTTGAGAACAGGGGCAAACGCTTTGCCAGGCTTGCAAGACGCTGCCAGAGCAGGCCGCCGAGGCAGTCGGGGTCGTCCTGAACCAGCAGAGCGGCGAGGCCGGCGCATAATGGGGCGGCCATGCTGGTGCCTGAAAACCGGCCATAATGCTTAGCTCCAATGCTTGTGGTGAAAACATCCACACCGGGAGCGACGGCATCGATCTGGGCTTTGGTGTTCAGGAAGCTGCCGTTTGTGAAGTTGGCCAGCCTGAGAAAACGGTCTACAGCACCTACGGCAAATACGGATGGACTACTGGCTGGCCTGCACACAGGGCGAATCAGGCCAGGCCTTTGGCTATCGTTACCGGCGGCGGCCATGAAGAGCATTCCCGACTTCAGACAACGTCGGGCGACGTGTTCGTAGACGGGATCAGGCTTGGCGTCGGACATTTGAATTCCAACGGAAAGTGACAGAAGTTGACAGCCTTGCCCAAGAGCCCAGTCAATTCCAGCCAGAATGGCTGAATCAGGGCCGCTGCCATCTGGGTTGAGAACTTTTGCGATATGCAGGTCGGCCATCGGTGCGGCGCTGAATCGGGGGACATATGGATCGTTTGAAAAGCCAGCCGCAAGGCCTGCGCACTGGGTTCCATGGCCGTGAAAATCGTGAGTGGAATTGTCAATAAAGCTGCGGTGAGTGATTTGTCGAGAGCACCAGTCCATGTGATTGAAATCGAGGCCGGTGTCCAGAATGGCAATCTTTACACCTTTACCAGTCCATCGAATCTGAGTGATCCCACAAGCCTGCATGGCCCAGCTATGTTTCTGGTTATCCTCGTAGCCTTTTAATAATCTGGAATTTGTGACGGCCCTTTGCGAGCTGGTCAATGGGGTTTGATTTGGAGGAAAGTTTTCCAGAGAAGCATTCCACTCATCACATGGGGGCGATTCTGAATCAGGGGAAACGGCGAGTTGCATCTGCAATTCAGGACGAACAATTCGTAAAGCATGGTTTTTCTGGGTGTGATTTTTCAAGTTGCGAAATTGCTGAGGATCATCAATCGAGAGCAGTCCGACCCCAAGCCTGTCGAAAACCAGCAACTGAGCACCTTCGGTTTTACTTGTAGACCAGCTTGAGTCCCGAAAGTCGCAGATATGAGCGACGTTTCTTATAGAAAATGTTTGTTTGAATTGAGCCAGATTGCGGCTGTTAAAACCGTTTGGAAATAATATGATTTGTCGATCAGATTCGATTGGATTCGCGATAACCGTTGAAAGAGATTTGATTTTTGGTGTCTTCGGCAGGTTGAAATGATTGTTTGAGATGAGTTCAGGCATGAGGTATGAGCGCCATTTTGGGGTGATAAATAAAAAAGAATCGGTGAATCCGTTCCGTATAGATTTCATGGATACAATCAGATTCTGTGAGAGTTGCAGATTCATCCGTCTGCAAATTTAGGCAGTGAGTCGTCATGCGACCTGACTGATCAGAATAAATTGACGCAGGTCGGGCTTACAAATGACGTTTGTCGTGCCCAGAAAAACTTTTTAAGAGTTTGTAATCATTTCAACACGCCTACTCGTTCTATGATATTATAAGATAGACGGGTTGTACGACCTGCGTTGAGTTGAATGGCTTGGCAGATTCTGATGGGGAGAGCCGTTGATGCGTAAAACAGACTGGCTGAATTTCAGGGCCTTTATCACGATTTGTGCCATTGGCCTGATGGGAACAACGTGGGTTATCGCTCAAAAGCCATCTGGCAAGCTGCCGGGCGTGGAGTTGCCTGAGCCCAGAGCCATCAAGACACCGTTGGTTGCGCAGTGGCCAAGTGAGATTTCAGGCCTTTTACAAGCCAGAAAGTATAGCGAAGCCCGTGCGTTTATCGACCGGCTTGAAACCTCTAAACCGCCTGCTGACGCACAAACCCGAGCGTTTCATGACTTGGTTCGTGGCCTGAGTTTGCGGCTTGAAGGCAAGCTGGAAGAGTCCGTGGCTTTGATAGAAAAACGTCTGAAAGCCGATCCTGAAACAGCCTGGACAGCCAAACTTCGCGGCGAGTTGGCGTCCGCCAAGCTCCTATCTGGCAAGCCGGCTGAGGCGCAAGCTCTGGCCAGAGCCGATGTGGAACGGCTCCTGAGCGGAACGCGCAAGGATTCCCTGGCGAATGTTTATCGAGGCTTCGCCCGCCAGTTGCTCGAACCTTCAGAAATTTTAACCAGCCCGGATTATGCCGCCGCCAAGCCGTTTCTAGAGCAGGCTTTAGAAGTGGCTGAGAGCCAGACACTGAAGGACGATCTGACCTATCAGCTGGCTCGATTATCGCTTGATCAGGGCGCACCCGCCGATGCGATTGACGAACTTGACCGCCTGGTGAAACAGGAGAAACGCCTGGATCGTAAACGCTCAGCACACTTTGATCTGGGGCTGGCACAATATCGGGCCGGCGATTTTGATCTGGCCAGACGAACCTGGTCGGATCTGGCTCGCGAGCTGGAAATGAATGCCCCGAAAGATCCCAAAGCAGCGGCCCTGAAAGCCGATTGTCTTTATGCAAATGCCATGACTTATGGGTTGATGATCGAGTGGGAGCTGGAGCTAAAGCCGAATGTCGCCAGCACGCCCGTCAGGCCGTTACCGGTCGGTAATGCCCAGTATCTTTCCAGAGTTGTGGCCTCCACGGAAAAAGCTCTGAAAACGGATCCATCCAACCCCAGAGCTGTGCGAGCTTCGTTCGTTCTTGGCACCATGCTTGCTCAGAAGCCAGCCGAAGCCGTTTTGCACTGGCAAAAATTTCTGGCGGGAACAAGTTTCAAAGAAGATTCGGAAACAGCTCGAAAGGATCTCTCCAAATTCAAGCCTGAGGCCGCATTTAAACTGGCTGAATCGTTACGTGCGATTGAGAAATATGATGAGGCTCAGGCTTCATTTCTGGACTATTCTAAAAAGTACCCGGATGGATCAAATTCAGCACAAGCCATTCAGGCCGCAATCGACATTGAAATTGACAGGGCCAATAAACGGATTCGCGACAAGAATTATTCCGGATTTCGCGATTCCATCAAGCAATTTGTCGCATCAAATCCCTTGCAGCCCAGCGTTCCAAGACTCCTGTTCCGGGTCGGTGATTCTTTCATCCTTGAAAAGAACTGGAAGGAAGCCGTGGCCGCCTGGAAGATGCTTGTTGCGCGGTTCCCGAGTTCGATTGAGGCTGACGAAGCTCGTTATCAAACCGCTCTGGCATACGAAAATCAGATCGGTGATCTGGCACTTGCGATTGAAACCTATCGAACAGTTATCAATGAACCGTGGAGGAACATGGCCCTTCAGCGCGTTTCGATCATGGAGAACAAGAGTCTGGCCGTGATCACGCCCCGGGTCTTTCGGTCGAACGAAACAGCGAAGCTGAAGATCAGTACCAGAAACATTGAAAAGCTGAGTTTTACGGCTTACAAAATTGATCCTGAGACATATTTTCGGAAAAAGCATCTGCTGGGCAATGTGGAACAGCTCGACATTGGGCTGGTGAAGCCCGACGCCGAATGGTCCGTGGAAGTGCCTGGTCATGCTCGGTATAAACCAGTTGATATGGAATACGACCTGAAATCGATCGCACTGCCGGGCGTCTGGGTGGTGAAAGTTACCGACGACAAAACGTTTCAGGCCACCACGATGGTAATTGGATCCGATCTGGACGCGATTGTAAAAACTTCACGAGACCAGTTGCTTGTCTACGTACAGAACATGGTGAAGGGCGAATCGAAGCCAGCGGCCCGCATTTTGATCAGCGATGGCAACAAGGTTGTGATCGACGAAGTGACTGGCCCCGATGGAGTCCTGCTGAAAGACTGGCCAGCTCCTCAGGCCAACCGCTCAAACCACCGAGTTCTGGTGATGGACGGCCCTCATGTGGCCACAACATCAGCCTCCACCACGCCCAATGAGTCTGCCCGGGGCTTGTCTGCCAAGGCCATGATCCTGACCGACCGGCCAGCTTACAGGCCAGGCCAGACGGTCCAGGTGAGGGGGATTGTCCGGGAGATCAATCAAAGTCGCTTTGAGACCCGCGAAGGTTCCGTGTATACGCTTGAGGTGGCTGACAGTCGCGGGCGAAGGCTGGAGAGCCGGCCTGTGACAATCTCCAGATTCGGGACTTTTTCAGCAACAGTGCCGCTCGACGGAACCGCTCCTCTGGGGGCATACTCCGTGCGACTGTTTCAACAGGGTGGATCGAGCTTTGGCGGCCAGTTTATGGTCGAGGAATACGAACTGCCCAAAGTGGTTCTGAGCCTGGAACTTCCACGGAGCATTTTCGAACGTGGAGAGAAAATCAGCGGAAAAGTTGTGGCCCGATATGCTTACGGAACTCCGCTCGCAGGCAGGCTGGTACAGGTTCATTTTCCCGATGGCCGCACCAACGAGTTCACGACCGATGCGACTGGTTCTGTCGCATTTGAGATGTCATCCGAAGAGCTTCTCGAAAACAGCCAGTACACCATCAGCGCCATTCTGCCTGACGAAGGCGTGAGCACAGCGGCCCAGTTTGCGATCCCTGGGGCTTCTTTCACAGCCAAATTATCGACCACCCGCTCGACATATCTGGTGGATGAAACCATTCCGGTCAGGATCAGCACCACCGATGCTCTGGGCAAGCCCACTGGCCAACCCCTGGCACTGGTGCTGTCGCGAAGGATGAATGAATCTGGGCGAGTGATTGAGCAGGAGATCAGCCGCCAGACGATCAACACGGATGCCTCCACCGGCAACGCTGTAGGCCGGTTGAAAGTGGAGGATAAAAGGGGCGGAACGCATGTGGTTCGGGTGCTCGGTACGGATCGGTTTGGCCGGCCTGTGGCGACCGAACTGGTTTTGGATGTTTCCGGGCTCGACGACCCCAACGGTTTGAGATTGATCTCTGAAGAGACTCAGTGGAAGCTCGGAACAGACGCCAGTGTGACGCTTCACGCTCGTCATCAGCCTGGCCAGGTTTTGATCTGTTTTGAAGCGGATCGGATGCTGGGATACAAGATTCTCCCGATCAAAGTGGGCGATAACACGCTCCGCTGGAAAGTGATTGAGAATCAGTTTCCGAACATGACGATCACCGCCACTCGGATGCGGGATCAGCGTCAGGATATGGCACGGCTGGATGTGCGTGTGGAGCGTGGTTTGAAGGTCTCGATCAAGCCTCTCACAGATCAGGTCAAGCCAGGGCAGCCAGTGGAAGTGGAACTGACGGCAACGGATCAGAATGGTCAGCCGGTCGAGGCGGAACTTTCACTGAGTCTTGTGGATAAAGCCCTATTGAGACTGTTTGGCGAAAATCGCCCGGATTTGCAGAGCTTTTTCTATGATCAGTCGCGGATAGGCGCATTTGCGACCACCACAACCAACATCTTTAAATACATGCCGGCTACGGTTCGGGTGCCTGAGTCAATTGTGGAAGAGGCTGAACGTGAGTCAGCACAGATGGCCAACGAAGCCAGCGTGGATCAGGCCAGAAAGCGTTCGTTTGCGTTGGGACTTAATGTACAAGCCCCTGCTGCTGCTCCGATGATGGCCGATGCCGAAGGGCGTCCTCAAAAACCAGCCGCTCCTGCACGAGTTGCACCTGCTTCAGCTGCGCCGCCTGGTGGTTATGTCGCTGGTGGAATGATGGGAGCGGGTGGACGTGGTGGTCGGGGCCGATCTGCCGGCGAGAAAAGTTATTATGCAGGGTTTGGCGATCCTAAGCTCCCGGAATCGGCTGGAAAATCGTCGAAGCGCGAGTTATCAAAAGATAAGGCTTCAGCCGACGCTTTTGGAATGCCCGGTCAGGCAGGCACAAACTTCTTTGCAGAAGGAGATGGTGGTGGAGGAGGAA
>CAMBZY010000146.1 GCA_945872325.1 Candidatus Kuenenia stuttgartensis
GCAGTCATGACTTCCTGCTGAACCTTGCCTGAACTGAGTTCAGCCACTTTTTCGTCTTTCGTCGGAACCAGCTCGGCGGCATATGGCGAGCCTCTCAGCTTGAAAACGCCGCGAATCTTCCCATCCTTGCTGATCTTGCCCTGAAACGAGTCGACGCCGACAGCCGTTTTCAACTCGACAGTGATGACTCCGTCTTTTTCCGTAACAGATCCAATGGTGGCTTTCGGGAAGAGTCGATCCTGAACGCTCACCAGCTTGCTCATATCCTTGGAAATATCGACAATCGCGAATTCGTCTTCGCCAAACGCCATGACAACAATCTTATGGCGGCCTTCCGCTGCCAGTGCCGATACGCCCGACGCCAGAAAAATGGCCAAAGAAAGCCATCTGGAACGCTTGCTTAGTATCATCGCTGCAGGACTCCTGAAAAGATTGGGAGTGGTCTCAATGAGCTCGAAGAATTTCCACGAGCCGTGCATCGTTCATTCAGAACATTTACATCAGTCTATCTTTATCGTTATCATGCCACAATCAGCCTCTCAAAATAATAAAACAAATTCAGAGCGTTACCTCATCGCAGTGGCCCAGTCAGATTAAAGTCGATCACCCCTCCGCCTGCTGGAACCGTGGCCTTCAAAGTGGTTGCCTGTGATACATATTTTTCAGGCATCCGCTCTGCCGCCTTAGCTGCCTCTGTGGAGATGATCAACGACGACTGGGTGTCCAGCGAAATCGACTTCCCGTCTCCCAATGTTTTATATGACAGCATCACCCGATATTCACCAGGAGCACAGCCAGGCATTCCTACATAGCTGAGCCGATACTGACCATCCTTGCCGGTCTCGCCCAGAGTCATCGATCCACCTTCTGCGATCGGGACAAATGTGACCACGATTCCTGACAACGGCTTGCCGTCGATCGTGATCGTGCCTGTCACAGGCTGTAATCGAGGAGGCAGGTTGAGGGGATCGGCATTTGAACCGCAACCAGCGAAAATACAGATAGAGGTCATCATGGCCAACCATCGAAAGGCGCTGAAGTTAAACCGATGGTGTATCTGAGTTGACATGGCGAGGATTTTTCGAAAGACGTTCGATGAGGTTGATGCGGGACTTTGCCAAATCTTCTGAAATCCTACCATAATCAGACCCCTCTCATTCTGAAATCTGTAGTTTGAGCCTTATTCAGGTCATCTCCCCTGACATGGCGGGCTTTGGCTGACTGGGTGGCATAGCGACATTCAGCCATCATAAAATCTCCGAATTCGCCAGGAATCTCTTCAAAATATCCCGACAGGTCGCGACGAATGTCTAATTACGATAGGATGAAGTGAACATCCGATAGAATTTCGCTGGAAGTCAGTCACAAGGGCGGGACTCACAAAACATGGCCAGCAAGTCGAGCGGGCTGAATCTGGGCGGAATCATTCGACAAGGACGTGTCATGAGACCTCGTCGAGTGGGCGTGCTGGGTTCGTTCCATGCTGGTAAAACTGTGCTGCTCACCAGCCTGATCTCGCAGATCAAACACGGTCATCTGGATGTTTTCGGACCTGATGTCGTACTAGCGGAACTGAACTCGACCAACAGCCGTTTCGATCCCCTGGAAACTCGATCTGGCTTGATCCCGTTCGATTATGACACCGCCCACGATCGTCTGGCTCACGGTGGATGGCCCTCAAAAACTGTTGCTGCGTCGGAGTACCGCTCATACATCGTGCGCGGAGACGATCGCTGGAGGATGTACGACCTCTCCCTGATCGACTGGCCCGGCGAACGGCTGGCCGACCTCGCCATGATCGGTCACGGCTCATTCGACCGCTGGTCAGACGCCATTTTGCACGCCCTCAATCTCGAACTCTTCCGGCCACTCGCCCAGCCCTATCTTACTGCCATGGAGCCAGCCTCCACCGAAGATATCACTGACAATTCGGCGAGCGAAAACGAGCTGGCCATGTCCTACCGGCGAGTTCTGGCTGCGTTTGTAGATGCCGCCCTGCCCTTCGTCACACCGTCCAGCTTTCTGGTCGATATCGAAAACCGTTACGCCACCGAACAAATGGGCACCAATACCCCGACCTGGAGCGTCGAGGAACTGGCCCGTCTGGCGATCGGTATCGCTCCCGGCGAGCCAATTTTTCCCATGTCAGCCATCTGGCGCGAATCGGCTCCGGAACTGACAATGCGTCTGTCGGAGCGGTTCGACGATTACGTCGCCAAGGTCGTCAAGCCCGTGGCTGATGCCTTATCCCTTTGCGATCACATCCTACTTTTGGTCGACGTTGGCCACCTCCTCGAAGCCGGGCCCAGAGGCGTGGAGGGTACAACCCGCCTATTCGAAGAACTACTCGGCTGGATCAATCCCGGCACCACAACCACCGAACGCACCCTTGACTGGATGGCCTGGCTCGCTGCCGGAGACAGTTTCAGGCTCGGTGGAGTGCGTCAGATCACGGTGCTCGGAACACAGTCTGACCGGATTCATACCGATGATCGACAGGCCGCCGAGGGGCTTTTGCATCAACTTGTGGAACCTTTGGTGCGCAAGTATCAAGTGCAGAAACGTCTGAAAATGAAATATGGGCTGGTGGCGGCCGTGAATGCGACCCGGTCGGAACCAGTCGGAACCGACCAGCGCAGAAAGCTCACCTTTGAAGAGGATGGGGAGTCTTTTGAAGCGGTAGCATCCACTGTGCCAGCCTCGTGGCCTTTTGCCTGGAAGACCGGCGACTTTGCATTCCCAAGGCCGAAGCCTCGTTTGCCCATGAAGAGCACGCAGGCACCGGAACAGTTCGGGCTGGGACGGGTTCTGGAATGGATCTTAAACTGATCGGCAATCAAGGGAAACGACCATGAGCGACTCAAAACAGCCTCAACAGCCCGGCGTTTGGCTGGGTGTACGCCCGAAGCCTGATCAATCAAAATTGGACCCTGTCAAACCTGTTGTGGAACCCGTTGGCCCGGATCAAGCCGAAAGTCTGGGGGTGCCAAGGCCAAATCTGGAAATCACAAAGCTCGACGAAGCTACGGCCAAAGCACGCTGGGCTGAAGCCGAGGAACGAGACCTCGCCGCCGACGTGGCTGCGAAGCTGGCAGACAATGTCGAAATGGGCGAAACCACTCTTTCCAGATGGCTCAAACCGCTCGACGCCGTGGGATGGTCACTGGTGGTCATCATGGGCGCTATTACGGCCCTGATCGTGATTTCGCAAGGTTTGGCGGTGCTGGATATGGCCGCTCGGCAGCCACAGGTGGTGGCTTATCCACTGATCGGACTGGTGATTGTACTCAGTGCCCTGGTTTCAGTCGCGATTGCCCGCCTTGTGATCGGCTACACCCGTTTAAGACGCAGCCCTCGGCACAGCCTTCAAGCCTTGGCTGAACTCCGTTTCCGTGCACAGGTTCGGGGCGAGGCCACAGTCAAACTGGCCGCTGCTCGACTCGATCTGGAGCGATTTTTACGCCAGTTCCCGCTCGACAAATCGCAAGAGGCCACTTGGACAAAACTCGGGATTGATGGCAAGGATCTGGCCCGCAAGCTGCGTCAGGCCCGGGCCGATTTGATCGACCGATCGAGCCATGGTACGGATCTGGACTGGATCCGCACGATGGACCGCACGTTTTTAAGCCAGTTGGACACAGCGGCCGAGACAGTCATCTGGAAACATGTGAAGCAGGTCGGCGTGCGTACGGCGGTTGTTCCGCTGGCGTTTTGGGACGACATGGTGCTGATACTGGCACTGTCACGCATGACTCGCAGCTTGTGCCTGATTTATAACGTCCGGGCATCGGCTGCCGGCACTGCGGCTCTGATGGGCTGGTCGATGGCCGCTTTGGCCATGGCCACCGAAATGGAGCATCTTCACACAACAATCCAGAACCAGATTCACGAACTTTTGTGCAATCACTTAGGACACGCAGCCGCCAAAGTGGTGGACACGATCGCCCCAAGTGTAGCGCAAGGCACGGCCAACGGGTTCTTTACATATCGCGTAGGCCGAGCCGCGGTGAAGCAGTTACGGCCGGTGGAGCAGTCGAATTTGAAGAGCTAGGAATGCACTATCAGAAATCAACTGCTCTTGATTTCGTGATACTTGTGTGAACGTCGTTTCGGGTGTTCATGATTCATACGTTACGTTCAACGAGCTCTTGATTTCCCAGATGCTGGAGTGCGAATTCCGCTGCCCTTGAGCACGATGTCAGGGATTTTCGTAGTTGCGGATTTGACAGTCGCCTTGAGGCCTGACTTCGCTGGATCCGAATAATTTCCAAGACTCGCGTTCGAGGAATCGCCTTCGGTAGTAGCGAATTTGATTCCGATTTCGTAATCGCCAGCAGGTGCTCCATCCGCCGCCATGATGGTTTCAAGCTCGAATGTGCCATCAGAACCGGTCGTTGCATGAGGGAATGCAACGTCTTTTGCCCATTCAAATTTCGGCTTGAACTCGAGTACGACACCTGCAAGTGGCTGCTTGCCGACCAAAACGCGACCATTGACAGGATAAAATGTGGTGTCGGATTTTTGAATCGAATCACTTGATCCACAACCAGTTATACAACCTAGAGAGGCGAACAATACGATAAGACTTGGGCGAAGCATGGAGAGAATTCCTCTGGATAGGGATTTGACAATTGACGGGACGTCCGACTTAACTTAAATAATTGACAGAATTTGCTTTCTCAAAGCAAGATAGCAACGAAGCAAGGGCGTCAAGAAATCGGGAAAATGTCACCTATACCCTTAAATTAAAGGCTATTCTGGATTTCAATACACCAAATATTCATTAAATCTTAATTTTTATTGGGTACACTCTGCCATCTTACAACGCCAATTTTCTCATTCGAGTTCAAGATGTCGCCAGAATGTTAGTCACAAACCCCAAGGCTCGCGACAAACTCCTAAAGACTGACACACCTTACGAACTGATTAACAGAAAAACCGCAATCTTCACAGAATATTCACGGATAACCCAGACGACTCTACTTAATATCCGCAGATAATCGTTACATGATTGTAAAAGGTTCTTAAAACCAGCAATCAATTGTCTGATAAAGTCTGAGCTACTTTCCCCGTCTTCGAAACTAGGAACGCGTCCCGATGCTTAGCAACATGAAATCAGCCACACGCCGTGGCTTTACTCTGATCGAACTTCTGGTGGTGATTGCGATCATCGCCGTTCTGATCTCCCTGCTGCTTCCAGCCGTTCAATCGGCCCGTGAAGCCGCCCGCCGTGCCCAGTGCGTGAACAACCTCAAGCAACTCGGCCTGGCCGCTCACACCTTTGAAAGCGCACAAGGCACATTGCCACGTTCTGGCGAACACAACGCCACGATTAACGGCACACTCTACAAAACACAGGATTATCACAGCACATTCACGATGATCCTGGGCACTATCGAACAAGGCACCGTGTTCAATACCATGAACCTCCAAATGCCTTACAACTTCTCTTGCAACACCACGGCTGGCTTCACAGTCATCAAGTCGTTCCTGTGCCCAACCAACAATCTTGCCAGCGACCGTCAGGGCGACAAAGATTCCGTTGGCTTTGCATGTCTCGATTATGCCACCGCCCCTTACACCGAAATCATGGCCTCTGGCCTGACCAAGTGGCAAGCTGGTTATGTTGGTCCAGTACCTGAGCCTGGTTCTTTGACCGGTTCACAATACAGCCAATCGGCATACACCGCTTTCACCTGTGCCACATGTTCAGCTAACAAGTCCATGCAGCTTGACCCTGCACAAGTTCTTGCTGGAACGATCGATATCTACAAGGGTGGAGCGACCATCGGAGCAACCACCGACGGCACTTCAAACACAGCCATGTTCTACGAAGACGTTGGCCGAAGCCCTAAAATGCAGGGCACTGGCAACTATTCCTACCCTCCAACGGATTATGCTCCTGACCAGAACGCTCCTGCTCCATTCGTGAGCGGTGCCCGTCGCTCATGGAGATGGGGCGATGCTGACAATGCTGCTGGTGTTTCCAGCGGTATCAATAACAACAAGGGTGGCGCTTTCGGCCGTCCAAGCTGTGGCCCTAACGACTGGGGTATTCACGACTGCGGTCCGAACAACGAAATCTTCAGCTGGCACCCAGGCGGAGCCAACATGTGCTTCACCGATGGATCTGTCCGGTTCGTGAAAGAATCAGTCAATCCTGCCATCGTCCGTGCCCTGATCACACGCGCTGGTGGCGAAGTGATCTCAGCCGACGCCTATTGATTCGCTTGTGAATCAACCACTTTGGTGGATTATCGAGAATCGACCGGATTATTCCGGTCGATTTTTTTATTCGCAATCTGTTACGATTTCTCAACAGATCACAGTCATAGCCGCAGGCAACTCAAACCCAATCTTTCAAAAAGGTACGTCGATCATGATATTCGCTCCTAAAAAGTTAATGATCCGTTTCATGGCTGGCTTAATCGTAGCGATTTCAACCATGTCTGCAACTGGATGTGGCTCGAAATCTGAACCTGCCGGAGCAGCCACCTCGTCAGAAGCTCAAGGCAAGATGTCGCCTGATGACGTTCAAAAAGAACTTCAGAAAATCTCACCGCCTTCTGGTAATGGCAAATCAAAAGGTAAAGCGAAAGCCAAGTAATTCCATACATTCGCCATAAAAACAAACAGGCTGCGAGCGATGGGTAAATCCCATGCGCTCGCAGCTTTTTTCATAACCGATTTAACCGGTCATCAAGGTGTCGGGTAAAAACCACCATAAGCGATCATATTGCCACCACCTGTTGGAATCAAAATATGGTTCGCACCATCAAGCCGGCCCTGGATCACAAATCCTGAAGCCAGTGCACGGCCCACCTGCATGGAACTTCCAGGAGCTATGTACATATTACCATTAATTAATGCTCCCTTGCCGCCTGTGCTGGTCCCTTTATCAGGCTGGGTGTTCAAGCCGATATCGCGACCAACGATTAAATCCGCTCCGTTACGGAACTCCAGATTACCGTAAACCGTCATCCAGTTCAGGTCTCGACCGACACTGATACCGGTCCCACCATCAAAAACGGCGCTGTTATAAACATTCAAGGTGTTAAGATCACCGCCCGTAATGATCGAAGCACCTGGCTGAATCGAGTTCACAGCAATGCGTGAAACCGGATTATCGCCCGCGATCGTCACCTTACCTGAAAGATTCACTGTCCGATAACCCAATATCGAGTTGATCTTTCCACTGGTAATTTGAATGTCGGAAACCCCCAGGGCTTTATCCTGACGGCCAAGCTGTGCCGAAAACGCATGAGCCTGGTTGCGAGGCCTGATCTTGGCATAAGGCTCAATCACCAACTCCGTATTTTCGGTCGTACCGTCCACAATAAACTTGACTCGTCCGCCGGAATCAGGGAAAGCCCTAATTGTCCCAGCCGGACTTCTCCTATCAAGCGGATCCTGCAAATAGGCGACCCACAATTCGCCGTCAATATCCTGAATCAGGGTTCCCATGCCGCCACTGGCCGTATTCGCAACAATTTTACGACCACGGATATGGACCATCGTCAAGCCATTTCCAAGACGCACAAAGTTCTTGGAATTCGGGTTGCTCGCCGATGGTGCGGGATATTGCGAATTGACGGAAGGCTTTTGAAGCACTTGCACACTGGTCATCAGGGCTCGTTCCTCCAAGCCTGATCCACCCATGCAAGGCATGAACTTACGACCCTTACTTGATTCCGAACGATTCTCAAAAGCGGCCATCGTGCGACTCCT
>CAMBZY010000147.1 GCA_945872325.1 Candidatus Kuenenia stuttgartensis
CGCGTTCCTAATCAGGTGTCACACAGGATGTGGAATCATCAAGGCCTATCCCGATATGGTGGGACTCTCAGCCTGGCCTTTGCCGTGGCTTTTGTGAGTCTGTCCATCGTTGGTTTCGACCCTGCCGACCCTCCCACAAAGTCTGTTTCACCTGCAAACACCATCGCAACAAACCCTTGCGGGCCAGTGGGTGCTGTGATTGCACACCATTTGATGGAAACGGTTGGCTGGAGTGTCTGGATACCGATTCTGGGCGCAGGGTCCGTCACCCTTCTGGTTTTCCGTCAACGTCCGTTTGCAAGCTGGGGCTGGGGCATGTCAGGGCTCCCGCCTTTGATGCTTGCCACAGCTGCTGGAATCGCTCGCTGGACGCCTGACCTGAAACCCTGTACGCCTGTTGGTCCAGGTGGTTATATCGGCGCCGCTGCAAGCCTTTACGCACAACAGCATCTTGGAAAATTCGGGGCCAGTCTGGCAATCGTCGCCTGTGCCTTGGTCGGCCTTAACCTGGCTTGGGAGTTTTTAATCCTCTGGCCAGTTGCCGAAATCAATGGCTTGCTCCGCTGGCCTGCATTTTGGTCGAGTTTTATCCAAAAACTTAAATTCAGGCTTCCAAGTATGCCGCGTTCCGCCGATGGCCGAGCCGTCGTAGTGCCTGCACCAAGGGGAGCGACACCGGTTTCAAGGGCACCTATGGAAAAAGCCTCCACTGCCGCGCCATCGCCCAACTTCGCAACAGCGGCTCGGATGAAAAACTCTCTACCCCAGACGGCTTTAAGTGGTCCAGCTTTGCCTGCAGGAATGCCCTCGGGCAACCTGCCTGCCAATCAGCCCAAAACCACTGCTCCTGTGCCCCAGCAACCTCCGAAAAACTCGAATTACTTGCTCCCTCCGTTCAGTATCCTCGAACAGCCAGTGGCCGCCATCCAGGAAAATGAGGATCGTCTCCAGGAACGTGCTCAGGTGATCGAGCAGACGATTGAAGAATTTGGTCACCAGGTGCGTGTGGTTCAAATTGACACTGGACCAGTCATCACCCAGTTCGAAATTGAGCTTGAGGCAGGACTTAGGGTGAGCCGAATTGTGGGGCTGGCTGACGACCTGGCGCGTGCCCTGGCCGTTCCGAGCGTGCGGATCATAGCCCCGATTCCTGGCAAAAGTACCGTGGGGATTGAAGTTCCGAACGAGCGTCGAGGCGTCGTCAAGCTGACTGAGATTATCAACAGCCTTGGCGAACGTATGAACAGAATGAAGATTCCTCTGTTCCTTGGCAAGGACGTGAAGGGTTCGGCGCTGGCCTATGACCTCGCGGATATGCCACACTTGCTGATTGCTGGCCGAACCGGGACGGGTAAGTCGGTCTGTCTGAACGCCATGATCATCTCGATTTTGATGACCAAACGGCCAGACGAAGTCAAGCTCCTGCTGATCGACCCGAAGATGGTGGAACTCTCGCAGTTCAAACAGATTCCGCACTTGATGCACCCGGTCGTGACCGACCTGAAAAAGGCCGAGAGCATGTTGGCCTGGGCCTGTGAGAAGATGGACGAACGGTATGCATTCCTGGCCCGGGTGGGTGTTCGTAACATTCAGACTTATAATATGTTGGGCGCTGATGAGATCTATGCTCGCCTGCGTCCGGAAGACGAGGCCGAGCAGGCCCGCATCCCGATCTATATGCCCTATATTGTGATCATCGCCGACGAAATGGCGGACTTGATGATGACGGCCCCGAAAGAGGTGGAAAACCACATCGTGCGGATCGCTCAAAAGGCCCGTGCTGTGGGGATGCACCTGATCTTGGCGACGCAAAAGCCGACTGTGGATGTGATTACAGGTTTGATCAAGGGCAACCTGCCAGCTCGGATCGCGTTTCAGGTGACGAGTCGTGGCGATAGTCGCGTGATTCTTGACGAAATGGGTGCCGACCGCCTTCTGGGCATGGGCGACATGCTCTTTCTGGTACCTGGAACGAGCCATTTGGTGAGAAGTCAGGGTACTTACGTTTCCGATGCGGAAGTGACCAGCGTGTGCGATTATCTGTCGCAATATCCTCAGGAATTTTCCAAGGAACTGGTTCAGCTTCAGATGAAGGGCGGGGGGGCTGGCAAGGGTGCGGACGCACTCAAGCAGCGTGATGAGCTTTATGAATCAGCCATTGAGGTGGTGATTCGCGAGCAGCGTGGAAGCACATCTTTGCTTCAAAGAGCCATGGGGATAGGCTATGGCCGCGCGGCACGGCTGATCGACTACATGTATGAGGATGGGATCGTGGGCGAATATAAGTCAGGGTCAGCTCGCGAGGTCCTGTACAGTTGGGATGAGTGGGAAGCCTTGAAAGCCGGCGGTGGAGACGGGCCTACCGAGCTTTGATCAAGCGTTTTATCTGATTGCAACATGGGCTGGCTAAAATGCAAACTCGTACGATCTGCTTACTCTTGATAGGTTTGAATCTTTCGATTCCAATCAAAGCTCAATCGCCTCAGAACCCTTCGCCGATGGTAGAGCATCTTCGGGATCACCCCCGTCTGGCAAAAATAAATCCGCCCGGAAAACGTGAGAATCTCTCGCTGGGGCGTCTGTTTATTCCTGAAATTCTGGTTCAGGATAAGTCGAAAAACCCTATTCCGCTTGTGATTGCATTTCATTGTGGCGACTGGATTCCGGAACAGGCTGTGAACGGTCTTTCTGTGCCACTGCCGTGCATCACCATGCAGCTCGGTTCAGGCTCAAGCCGATATTCCAAGCCGTTTTTGGACGATCCCAAGCTGATGGGAAAACTACTTGAAGAATCGGAAAAGATGCTTGGCAGACCGGTTTCGCATTTGATTCTGGTTGGCTGGTCGGCCGGATACGGATCGATACGTGAGCTGATTGGTGATAAATCTTATGAGCCGAAAATAAAATCGATACTTTTGCTGGATGGGCTTCATACGGGTTATGTAGGAGGAAAGCCTGGGCCGATGGAGTCGAAGCTGGAGGAAGATCCGCTTAAGCCGTTTCTGGCCTTTGCCCAAAAGGCGATGAAGGGGGAAAAGCAGTTTTACTATCTGCATACGGAGATTTTTCCTGGGACATTTGCGAGCACTACAGAGACGGCCGACTGGTTGATCAAGCATCTGGATTTGAAGCGTCAGGCCGTTCTGAAATGGGGACCGATGCGAACCCAGCAACTGGCTGAGACGGTGAAGGGTGGGTTCAGAATTGACGCTTTTGCTGGTAATTCCGCGCCTGATCATGTGGATTTGCTGCATGCTTTGCCGGAGATTCTTAAGCAATTTGTGGTGTCAAAATAAAAAACCGTTTGATGGACATGGACTCCTGACAGTTATGCCGGTTTTGCCATCGTTGATCGTGCGGGTCAGAGATTGTTTAGACGATATCCAACTTAATAAAGTCGATCCTTTAGATTAACGGAGTGCTGATCCATGGCACCTCTGATGCATGGTTTCAATTGAAACGAATGCTTATCAGAGTCGCAGGGTTCAATGTAGGAACGAGAGAGTCGCTGATGTCACGCAAGGCACGATCATTCAGGCCTGATTTTCAAAGCACATCGGCGACTCTTGAAACTCGCGAACTGCTTGCAACGCTACCTCAAGGCCTTGTAATCAAGAATCTGTCCGAGAATCTGGGTGGGCCGACAACGTTTGTTTCAGATCACGAATCGAAGATGTTTGTGGGAGACCTTGAAGGGACAATCAGGTCGATTTCACTTGTGGATGGCAAAGCCACGGTTATTGGCAAAGTTGATACTGAAAATGTCGATGCTCGCGGGCTTTATGGATTGGCAATGGATCCAGGATTCGCGACTAATCGCACACTCTATGCCTTTTATTACGCTTTGGATGGGGCGGGTGGTCGTGAGGTCAGGGTTTCTAAATTGATGGTCCATGAGTCTACGGACCCATCCACGGCAACTGGTTTTATGGAAACCGTTCTGATGCGAATTAAAATCAGCAATTCGCCACAAATGCATCATGGTGGTGCCCTTGAAGTCGATAAAAGCGGCTATTTGTATTTTGCGATCGGTGACATTGAAGAGCCCAAGAAAATCTCAAAAATCGATATGCCAAATGGGAAAGTCTTTCGTATTCGGACGGACGGGACCATTCCTATAGATAACCCGTTTTACAAGAGGTCCAAAGGGCTAGGTCGCGCTGTCTGGGCAACCGGTTTCCGGGAACCGATGAAATCGAGTTATGATTCGACTACAGATACTTATTTGATTCATGACGTTGGCTGGTTTCAAACGGAAGAACTCAACGTCATTAAAAAGGGAGCCAATTATGGCTGGCCCTATTTTGAAGGTAAAAATCAGGGCCGGCTCAAGGGTGGGAACTCGTCTCAGGTGACATTCCCATTTTATTCTTATCAAAATATGACTTCGTTGACTCAGAAAGCTTTGCCATTAAGAGCAACGAAAAAGGTGAAAAGTATGATTGCATTAAATACGGATGTTGGATGTGCCACTATGGGAGGCGTTTATTACAGGCCAACCAAACTTCAAGATGCGGTATTGTCTGAATATGTAGGTGATTATCTATTCGTTGACCTCTGTTCAGGGTGGGTGAATGCCCTTGATTATAATACCAAGCAGGTGAAACGGTTTGCAGATCAAGTGGAAGGGCAGCTAATGGATGTGGAATATACGAACGATGGTCGCATTTTCCTGCTCTGTCGTGGTGATGCCTCAGTGGATAATCAGATCAAGCTGATCGAGGTTCAGCAAAACGATCCTCCCGCTTTTTCTAATGATGGAGGCTCCATCATTGCATCTGCCGGTGAATCGCTTGATCTAAATGCAACGGCCTCCGGGCCAGGGCCGTTCACCTACCAGTGGTATCATAACGGTCAGTCAATTCCTGATTCAGTTGAAGCGTCGTTGAAATTTACAAGCCTGAATCAACAAACCGATTCAGGTCAGTATTATGTGACAGCAAAGAATTCGTTTGGTGAAACGGCAAGTATGCCATGGGATATTCAGGTGGCTGACAGAGCACGCCCCACAGTCAATTTGACGATCTCCAAGGAAGGGCAGACGATCAAAAAGGGTGATCAGATTGCATTCTCAGCCACCGCAACCGATGAGGTGGATGGAGATCTGGGGGCCAGTCAATTTAGCTGGAATCTGGAGCTAAGGCATAATACGCACGGGCATCCTGTATTTGCTCTGGCAAATACGATGGCATCAGAATTCACGGTGGGTGATTATTCTTATGAGACGGGCAACCTTTCGCTGAAACTGACTTTGACCGTCACGAATTCGATTGGGCTGACCAGAACCCTGACGAAACAGTGGCCGGTTGTCATTTGACTCGGATCACTTTACCGATGAAGCTGACAGTGGTTGGTAGGCTTCCCAGAGTGATTTGAAATAGGTGAGAACTCGTTCAGGGTCAGAGCTTTCAGGAATCTCGGCAAGTGTAAAGCCATTGTATTTGATGGCTTTGAGGAGTCGGAAGAGTTCGCGCCAGGGATATTTATCGTCGGTGAGATCGTGCAGGTGGACTTCGCGGATTTTATTGGCAACGAGTGCGAAATTGCGCTGGATGGTGCCGTCGGGGCCCACGTCGGTGGGGTTTGAGTTCCAGCAGACGTAAACGTTTGGATGGTCGGCATATCGCATGATTTTGGCGATATTGGGGAGTTCGCATGTCACGGCCCCGTGGACTTCCACACGGATTTCCACACCAAATCCTTCCGCATCCTCACCGACCTCATGAAGGGCCTTGCCAATTTGCTCGAGCGTTTTTTCGAGATTTGCGCCCTTGGGGATCCCGTTGGGGCGCACTTTTACGCCGGGAGCACCGATGTCGTGTGCCAGCCTGACGTATTCTTTTGTCGCTTCAATATTTTTGCGAACGATAGACATATCCGCGTTTTGATATTCAAACGCACTTCCAAGGCCGGCCAATTCGACAGGCGAATCATCAAATCGCTTGCGAATCGACTCGCGTTCCATCTTATTCAGGTTCACCTCGACTTTATGGGCATGGCTGGTTCGCAGTTCCACACCTTCATATCCAAGCTTTGCAAGCGATTTTAAGATCCGGTCGAGGTCCCAGTCTTTCGCAATATTGTAGGTGATTGTTCCGAGGCGACTCATTTTTGGAAGGCTCTTTTCGTTGCAAAGTTGCTGAAGGTTTCTGAGAGATCCTGGACCTTCTGGCTCTTGTGAAAACGCATCATGTCCGTTCTTTCGAGTCATTATAATTGTGAAGTTGACCTGTGGACAGACAAAACGGAAAATTAGGCGTTGGCCTGGAATCGTTGCCGTTTTTTCCTAAAAAAAACCGGGGCTATCGCCAAGACCGGCTAGATAAATCGAACCAAACCTGGCAAAGTAAAATGGGATGATTCCACCTGTAATCGAGACATAACCATATGGCTCCTCTAAGAATTTCTTGAATAATCACAATTTCTTGCACAACTATTTCAGGGTCTTCACCGATTCTTCACAGTGCCGCTATATGATCTCGTCATGAACCGATATGGATCTGCCTTAAAGACGACTGTTGCTGGAATTACGGTGGCACTGATTTTGCCATTTCTGGGGAACTCGTACGGCCAGACCAAGTCTGAGAGTCGGCCAGCATCAAAAGCTGTTATTGAACCTCTGAAGAAGCTTTCAGAAGTTGTCCCTGCTGAGCGTTTGATCAAAGCGGATGGTTTTCAGACATACTTTGTCCAATACGGGCAGCATGGGCCTGAAATTCTTCTCCTGCATGGATTTGGGTCGAGTACTTTTACCTGGCGTAAAAACTTTGACGCACTTGGCAAAATCGGACGGGTTACGGCGATTGATATCAAGGGCTTTGGACTGACCGAGAAGCCGAAGGACGGACAGTATGGCGAAGCCGCTTACGTCCGTCAGGTTCTGGCGGTGATGGATGCTCTGGGGATCAAAAAACCAGTGATCATCGGGAATTCGATGGGTGGTGCTGTGGCCGCCAGAGTCGCTCTGGAGAATCCAGACCGATGTTCCGGTCTCATACTCGTCGATGCTGCAAGACCTTACACTCGCCTGGATTTTGCGGCCTCAGGGGTGGATACGACGAAGTTCAAAGGCCGGCCTTCGGTTCTTGCGACAGCACTGGTGCGGACCATGATCCGTCGGGATCGGATCAAGGGCTTCCTCGACTCCGTCTACGAAGGCCACGAACCCGTCACGGATGCAATGGTGGATGCCTATTATGTGCCGAGCACGATCGAAGGTGCTCCGGAAGCCTTGCTTTCGATGATGAATCCACCTCCCGACCCTGCCAAGCCGATCCCTCTTGCGAATCTAAAGTGCCCAGTCACAGTGCTTTGGGGCAAGCAAGACAATGTGATCCCAGTTCGAGCGGGCGAATTGCTGGCCCGTGACATTCCAAAGTCTGAACTTGTGATCTGGGCCGGTGCAGGGCACTTGCCGCACGAGGACAAGCCTGAAGAATTTCATGCTCTGGTGCAACGATTTGTCCGGGAAAACTTCGGGACTTCACTTCAAATAAAATGATCTGACCTGACCTGACCTCATTCCGTTCCGAACAGAGAATCTCAACGACAGGGAATCCAATGATGATGATGACACGACGCCTGACATGCCTTTCACTGGCCACTTTCATGCTCGCTGGCTGTGGTGGTGGAGCTGAAGAGAAGAGCTCTGGTTCAGCAGGATCTACGGCAACCTCTGGATCTGCCGCTGCTCCAAAGACGGTTGTAGT
>CAMBZY010000148.1 GCA_945872325.1 Candidatus Kuenenia stuttgartensis
AGGTATTGTCCCAAAACGGGTTGGGCCTGTGAACCCGAGCCTGAATGTGTCGCCAAGCGCGGCTGTTGGCTCAGTCAAAGAAAAAACTGTGGCCAGGCGATCATTGCCTCGACCACAGTGATGATGGTTCAGAAAATGGGCTGAAATTACTTGGCGTCGGCCGGAACGGGATAGCACTTCAGCATCTCGACCACAGCCTGATTGACCTTGGCCAGATGGCTTTCGTCGGTCGGGGCCTTTAAAGCCTCAATGATAAAACCGGCCACTTGGCGAAGGGCTTGTTCGTCCATCCCACGGGTGGTCAGGGCGGCGGTTCCCATCCGAATTCCGGAGGGGTCCAAAGGCTTCCGCTGGTCGAACGGAATCAGGTTTTTATTGACAGTCACGCCGGCTTTACCCAAGGCAGCTTCAGCCGTTTTACCGGTCAGGCCCTGACTGGTCATGTCGATCAGGATCAGGTGGTTGTCGGTCCCGCCTGAGATCAAACGATAACCAGCCTTGGTCAATTCCTCGCCCAAAGCCCGAGCATTGGCCACCACCTGGCCGGCATATTTCGAGAATTCCGGGCGAAGGGCTTCTTGAAAGCAGACAGCCTTGCCGGCGATCACGTGTTCAAGTGGTCCGCCCTGAAGGCCTGGGAAGACAGCCATGTCGATCTTTTTCTGCCATTCAGCCTTACACATAACAATCCCACCGCGCGGGCCACGCAGGGTCTTGTGTGTGGTGGTGGTCACAAAGTCGCTGACAGCCACTGGATTTGGATGCATTCCACCTGCCACCAGACCGGCAATGTGGGCCATGTCCACAAAGAGCAAGGCACCGACTTCGCGAGCGATTTCAGCGAACCGGTTGAAGTCGATGATCCGTGGATAAGCGCTGGCACCGGCCAGAATTAGCTTCGGCTTATGCTCGCGGGCCAGTTCGGCGATGCGGTCGTAATCCAGTAGCTCAGTCTGCTGGTTCAGCCCATAGCTGACAATGTTGTACCAGCGTCCGGAAAAGTTCAGCTTCATGCCGTGCGTCAGGTGACCGCCCTGGGCGAGGTCCATGGCCAGCACGGTATCGCCCACTTCCAGAGCGGCGTAATAGACGGCCTGGTTGGCAGTTGCGCCTGAGTGCGGCTGAACGTTGGCATGTTCGGCGCCGAACAGCTTTTTGGCCCGGTCTATCGCAAGTTGTTCGGAGGTGTCCACATGGGAACATCCACCGTAGTAGCGTCTGCCGGGCAGACCTTCGGCGTATTTGTTCGTGAGAACGGAGCCGACGGCCTCCATAATCGCTTTGCTGGTATAGTTTTCTGAGGCGATCAGCTCCAGCTCGTCGCGTTGGCGATGCTCTTCAGCGCGAATTGCGGAATAGATTTCAGGATCTTGTTTCTGGAGAGTTTCCAAGTCGGCCATGGTCGGTCGTTCTCAATCGTCAGAAGTCAGAAGATGGGCGAAATGAGCAAAGGCGGTGTCCATTCATGAAAAATGACGGACGGCCATATACTTAATATTACACAAAATCGGCGGCGTTCACCAATTCGATTGTGTAACTCCACTGGATTGTACGCGCGGAAGCTTCGGTGTCCGCCAATACGGCGGGTAAAATTTGTACTCTCAAGGCCGATCGACCCGCCTCAGCCATGACCATCCGGCTCCCAGGGCCGGCTTTGATCCTCAAGATCTGGCTCAGTTCCGGAACGTCCAGAACGATCGCAGATTCATCGGCTGAGACGATATTGGACGATGTTCGAGAGACGGTATATGTTGATGCCAGAGGCACTGCATTGGATGTCCGAACCCGTGCGGCTATATCGCAATGCACCGTTCCGGGGGCGGTATGGAGAAACACGCCTGAGAAGTGGATTTTACCCCACTGACCCACGGTCATCCGAGCAGGGCCTTGCGGCAGGTCTTCCACATGAACATCCTGAAAGACCGGGCTGGCTGGGCCCGTCTGTTCGTGCTCCGGCTTTGATTCCACGGACTGAATCAGAAGGGTGTCGAAGTCTGGCCCGTGAAGGCCATGACCGAGTCGGTCGTCGGAGTTCAGGAAGATCCACGAAAAGGTTGACCCGGCTAAAGGGAGCCGGGCCAATGCGTTCGGAATGGTTGGAGGCACGTGGTTTTACGCGCCTTTCTTGATGGCTGCATCGCCCTTGGAGAGACGCATCCGCAAGAGGGCGTTGATGAATTGGTCAATCCGGCCATCCAGAACAGCCTGAGGATTGCCCGACTCCTGGCCGGTCCGCAAGTCCTTCACAAGCTGATATGGCTGAAGCACATAGTTGCGAATCTGGCTGCCGAACGAGATTTCGCCCTTCTCATCGTAAGCCCTTGCGAATTCAGCTTCCCGCTTGATTTCCTCAAGCCGGACCAGTTTCGCTTTGAGCAGATTATAGGCCAGAGCATCGTTTTTGTGCTGCGACCGTTCGCTGCGGCTTTCAGCGGCCACGCCTGATGGAAGGTGGGTGTAGCGGACGCCTGATTCCGTCTTGTTCTGGTGCTGACCACCGGGTCCACCGCATCGGAAAACGTCGCGTTTGAGCTCGTCGTCCTTCAGAACAATGTCGATCTTGTCGTCGATCTCAGGCAACACATCTACCGACGCGAACGAGGTTTGTCGCTTATCGGCCGAGCCAAACGGACTGATCCGCACCAGTCGGTGCACGCCCGATTCGCCCTTCAGGTAGCCGTAAGCATTTTCGCCACGAATGGCGATGGTCACGGTCTGAATTCCGGCCACGTCGCCCGCTTCACGATCGACCAGTTCCAGCTTGTACTTATGAGCTTCAGCCCACATGGTGTACATCCGGAAAATCATCTCGGCCCAGTCGCAAGCCTCTGTCCCACCAGCACCTGGGTGGATGGTCATGAAGGCGTTGCAGTGATCGTTCGGGCCGCTCAAAAGGCTTTGAAGCTCAAAGGATTCGAAGTCGTCCGAGCCGCTTTTCACGGCCTGACTGATATCCTCGTCCAGCGAATCGTCGCCCGCTTCCAGGGCGAGATCCATCAAAGCCTGCAAATCATCAGCCTGTGAGCTGAGACTTTCTAATGGCTTCAAAACCGAGTTGATGGTTTTGATCTCGTCAATGGTGAGCTTGGCCGCATCCTGGTCGTTCCAGAATGTGGATTCGCCCATCTTATCTTCCAGCTCTTTACGGCGTTCCAGCTTGTCGCCCAGGTCAAAGAGAGTCTCGGAGATTGACGATCTTTTCGATCAGGCTCCGAGCCTCGCGCTTGAGGTCATCGTTCATGTATGTTCCGGGAAAGTGAATTCCGGCCCCTTTTTTGCAAGACTTACCAAGAGTTTGGCAGGTCTCGTCGGGCTTCTCAGTCCTATCAATATACCTGTAGAATGGTGAAAACTCCAGAGCGAATCCTCCCACGAAAGCCCCTCCATCCATTGGAACATCCACGGCAAACATCACTTGCACGCACTTCAAAGCCCGTCGGCAGGCTCGCCCCTTCGCCCACCGGAGGGCTCCATCTGGGCAATGCCCGCACCTTTCTTCTGGCCTGGCTGATTGCCCGCCGTGACCATGGCCAGGTCGTCTTTCGGATGGAAGATCTGGACCTGACAAGAGCCCGCGACGATGCCGCTCGCCAGGCTCTGGAAGACCTCAAATGGCTCGGCCTGAACTGGGATGAAGGGCCTGATGTGGGTGGCCCAAATGGGCCTTATGTGCAGTCTCAAAGGTCGCATATTTATCAGGCTGCTCTGGACCGCTTGATAGACGCAAATCTCGTTTATCCATGCACTTGCACTCGGGCTGATGTGCTCAGGGCTGCGTCTGCGCCCCATGCGGACGATGCACAGCCGATCTATCCTGGCACTTGTTCGCATCGCCATGCTTCAGAGGGCTTTGCGCTCGATCAGCTGGGCAAGTCGTTTGCATGGAGGTTTCGGGCGGCTGGGTTGTTGGTGGATTGGACGGACCGTGTCAGGGGGCCTCAAAGTCATGCCCTTGATCGGATTGGAGGCGATTTTATCGTGGCTCGTTCGGGCGGGGTGTTTGGATATCAGCTTGCGGTGGTGGTTGACGATGCGGCCATGAACATTACGCAAGTCGTTCGTGGACATGATCTTGACGACAGTACGCCAAGACAGGTCCTGATTCAGGAGGCCTTGGGACTGCCCCGGCCTGAATATTGGCATGTCGGGCTGGTGCTTGGGCCTGAGGGGAAGCGGCTGGCCAAGCGGGATCAGGCCATAAAGCTTTCGGAGTTAAGAGTTTCAGGAGTCTTTCCAGGTCAGATTTTAGCCATGCTGGGCCGAAGCCTTGGATTGAAATGGGTTGAAACGGATCGGCTGCCATCGCCGATGGACTTTTTGAATTTTGAATGGCCGGAAGGTGATGTAAATTGCGCTGACGACTGGACTTGGTCTTCACACAGACTTCATGAAGTTTGAAAGTGGATGATGACCTCCACAGGTCATTCTGATAATGTACCTCTTAAGCGACATACCTCCCAAGCTGTCCGAGACCCTGATACCGGCCATGGACCAATCCCTGATCTGTTCACCCAAAGAGGTGGACCCCTACGGCGAGCTGAAAATATTTGCGGGCAGTGGGAGTCGGCGATTGGCCGAGTCCATCTGTCGCAAGATCGGCGTGCCTGTCGCCCAGAGCGAGACCAAGATTTTCAGCGAAGGAAATATCTTCGTCAGGGTTTTGGAAAATGTCCGTGGACGAGACGTTTTCATCATTCAGGGCACCGATAAACCGGTCAACGACAATCTGGTCGAACTCTGCTTCTGGATCGATGCCCTCAAACGGGCAAGCGCCATGCAGGTCACGGCCGTGATCCCTTATTTCAGCTATGCCAAGGGCGATAAGAAGGATGAACCCCGCGTTTCGATCCGGGCCCGTGTCGTCGCCGACATGCTCGAAGCCGCCGGAGCCGATCGCGTTCTGACCATGGACCTGCACAGCCCCCAGATTCAGGGCTTTTTCAAGGTCCCCGTCGATCATCTCTATGCCATGCCCGTGCTTGTGGATGAATTCAAGCGTCGCAATATTCCTGACCTCGTGGTGGCATCGCCTGATGTCGGGTTCGGCAAGCAGGCGTATCGTTACGCTGAAATGTTCCGGGCACCAGTGGTGATCGGCAACAAGATGCGTGCCGACCATAATGAACAAGCGGAAGTCCTCGATATCATTGGTAATGTGGAAGGCCGTAACGTACTTGTAGTGGACGACTTTACGATCTCTGGCGGAACTCTGATCGAGATGGCCCGTGCCTGTAAGGAACGTGGCGCTCTGGACGTTTACGCCTGTGTTTCGCACGCTGTTTTCGCCAAAAATGCCTCGGCAAAGATTGCTGCCAGCCCGATTAAAGAGCTGGTGGTGACAGACACGATCCATCACACGGCTGAAAATCTGCCACCCAACGCCCGAGTGATCAGCGTGGCAAGCCTGTTTGCGAAAGCGATTCTGTCGATCCACCGAAGAGAGTCCGTCAGCCGCCTGTTTGAGTCGGAAGAAGACGATCCAGAGACAGTTACGCCAGTGATATAGTCGAAGTCCGTGTGATGAAGGTTTTTCGTGTCTAGCCGGGCTTGGCGATAGCCCCGGTTGGTCTTTTTGAAATGTGCCTAAAATCATGGTCTATAGCCCTTCATCTAGCCGGTCTTGGCGATAGCCCCGGTTGGTTTTTTTGAAATTCGCCGAAACCGGGCACTAGCGCCCTGCGATTAGATTCCACCCTGGAATCCATGGGAACCCTTTCCGAGGCGTCGGATTTTTTCGTTGCGGAAGTCGTCGCAACACTTTTGAGCCTCGTCGCTCACTCGGATTTGTCCCAAAACTGTTCTGGCGCGGTCGTTCCATGGGTCTGTAAAGTCTGAATCTGGCCAGCTCTGAAAAATATTCTCCGTCGTTTTCTGCTCTTGAATTCCGTTTTGTTCTGGCGCTTCATCACCTTGCACAGAAAGAACTTGTGGCTTGTCGTTCTGGTCCGTTTTCTGGTCGATTTGGGTCTCAATTCCTGTTTCATATACCGACTTGTTCTGACTCGATTCATAGGCTGATGGGATTGGGCCGTATTTCTGAACCTGATCGGCTTCCCAAAGCTCGACTCCCGCCGGGCTGTATCGGCGATCGTTCTGCTTTTGCTGACGCCGATTTTCGCGCTCCGTGGCCTGTAGGAGGCGATATCGTTGCTGTTCGCGACCTTTACGCAGAGCTTCCAGACGGCGCTGGAGCTTGTCGACAAGCGATTGCGCCGTGGAGCGATATCTCAGGGCGAGCTTTGAAGCTGCCATGAGCTTGTCGTCTCCAAGGCCCATACCGACGGCGGTCTGTGCAAAAAGGGCTTTTTCCTCTAAATGTTTTGTGTAAAGATAATCTTCGATTTCAGTCCAGATTTCCGTATTTTCGAGAGCTTTTTTGAGGAGTTCATTTTTTGACAATGTGGGGTCGGGCGTTTTCAAGAGCTGCTGATTGGCCATCCGTTCGGCAGAGAGTGAGGAGATGGGGCCTGATCGAACGATCCAGTCTTTGATTTCATGATCCGGAGATGAGCTTGAAGCGATAAATCGGGCGAAGATCCACCAGCCGTCGGGATTGATTTTTTGGATATTGGGGAACGATTTTTCAATAAGAGCGGCGTTCCAGGCTTGGTCGAGTGTCATTTCAGATGTGTCATGACTGAGTGAGCTGGCGATTTCGGACCAGATTTGTTGAAAGTATTGGGCACCAAGATAGGTTCTGGCGAGAATATCGCGACCAAATTGGGGGAATTCCCGCCACTGGGCCTGATCCTGATGAAATTTCAGGAGTTTCTGACGTTCGAAGAGATCAGATGAAATTCGTATTTCATTTTCGACTGCAAGGCTATGAATGCGATCATTTTCCTGTTTCTGCCAATATGCGACAGAGAGTTCGCGAACCACATGGCTTTCATTGTCAGTCTCAGGCTGATAGAGTTCGATGAGTTCGAATTCAAGTTGGCTGATGGCTTCCAGAGCATGTTCCGGGAGATACTTTTTACTGGAAAGGCCGTGCTTGAGGGCATTGGAGGCAGACATGGGAGAGGGTCCGGGGGAAAACATGGAAAAATATTGGGTTTCATCCATTAGAATGGGGTGAATGACCGGTCCAAGCACCTCGCGACGGGTTGCCTGCGAAATAAAATGAAATGCAATCCGGATAAACGTTAATGTTCGCCAGTAGTTAATTGTTTCGTTTGAGCGGTCCGTGATCAGATTTGGATGTTGATGATGGGACGCATTTGTTACCAGCAAAACTAACCCGCAGCGCGACCAAGGGCCGCACAAGTGATTAACTACTCCATCACAAATATTTACAATTCAATATGTTACACCCAACAGCAGGGCCTCTGGGACGCTCGCCCTTGCTGGCGCGGCGGATTAGTTTGTTGGTAAGACTTCAGCTCTCTAAAGTCTTGCTGGATTACAAGGGGTTTTGAAATTTTTATCCCTATATCATTTAATGACTTGCGTGGATTTTATAGAAGATTTCGCAAGAATCTGTCAAGGCCAGGTGTAAGTTTCTGGCTGGTCGCTGCATTTGTAGTTTATGGATGTGTCGCGATTCTGATGCGATTGCGTCTCTGGCCTGGTTTGGCTCTGGTTCCTGCTAGTGGCTGGCGGGAATAGGTGGCCGGGCTGGTTCCTCAATGTTCCTCAAAGAAAGAGACTGATTCCATGATTCGTTCCTCACGTCTGGGCCGCTGGGCCCTCGGTCT
>CAMBZY010000149.1 GCA_945872325.1 Candidatus Kuenenia stuttgartensis
CCCAATGAGGCTCAAGCCGGGTGATACGCAATTCTCAGTGATTTCGGCCTATACGATTTCGGGAATTTTGATAAAAGAGACCGATGAATAGCTCAGGATGAGTGATTGAGGTCAATCAGAAAAGATGACGACCCAGCAACGCAATCCAAGGAGGACCGGGCCGATGATGTCTCGCACACTTAGTAAACCGAGTCTACAGCGACGATATCTTCGCACTCTGATCTTTGTTGGATTGGCATCACTTTGGGCCAATTTCCCTCTCCAGGCACGACCATATCCGGATGAACCGGAAGGTAAAGTGGAGACGGATCAGGTTTGGCATGAAGGGTTTGAGAGCGATCGTCCGACCTGGATACGCGAAGAGGTGGATGCACCTGTCGATTGGCTCACGCATGATCGGTCGGATCAGGCAGCGCGAGAGGGTGCCAAGAGCGAACGATTTGTTTTCAAAGCTGGTCCCGGGAGTGGGATCTACACCAGTTTTGCAGTCCCTAAGATTAAGGTCAGCAATGAGTTGAATGTGAGTCTCAGCCTGAAGTCAGACCGAAGCGGGATGACTGTGCTGGCCCGAATTGTGTTTCCTGAAGATAAAGACCCTGATACAGGGAAGTCTTCGTTCGTCGTGATTTCAGGTGGAACGTATACCAATACGGGTGTCTGGCAGAAGATTTCGTTGACTCAGATCCCGACGGAAATGGAGCGTCAGGCGAGGCTTCTGCGAATTCGAACGCAACGTAAAGTCTCCACTCAAGGGGCTTACATTGAGCGAATCATTGTGAATTTATATGGGGGGGCGGGGCAAACCACCATATTTGTCGACGACCTGCGTATATCTCCTGTAGAGTCAACGATTTTAGCGGAGCGAGCAGAGCAGAAAACGCAGAGTCCAGGCACAGAAGACGCCGCTATTCAAAATCAGCCTGAGCCGAACCTGGGAAACAGGCGTGTGGTGATGCAGGGCGGACAGCTTCGGCGCGATGGAATCGGCTGGATTTTCAGCATGGTGGATGCGCCTGGGTCGAAATGGGAGCAGCTCTTAAGAGTTGGCTTTGACGTACTTTCCGTCGATGCCGCCGTCTCAAAAGAGACGCTCATGGAAGCGGCTCAGATGGGCTTTACGGTGGCCCCTCGTATCAGCTTAGGACGATTGATTGGCGATGATGAGCCAAGTCTGGCATTTGAGCGGGCTCGAAAGTTCCCAATTCAAGACGCTGTCGCCTTCTGGGACATCGGCCGAAACCTTGGGGTGACTCTTGATAACCCAAGCGGTGAGAAACAGTTGGAACGCAATCGCGTCTTGGTCAGAAAAATCCACGAACAGGCCACTCAATCAGCCACTCAGGGCCAGATCTTTGCCGACCTGGTTTCAGGGATGGTCGGTGGTCGGCTGGCTGGCTATGCCCTGCCGCAGAATCATCTGGAAATGATGGGGATTGATCCTACGGTTTGGTCGCCTGGGAAACCTTACCAGGACGTCTTCGCATATCTTCAGCAGCGCAAAGACTTAACAACACTTGCAAACCCTGGTGGAGTCCTGTTCTGGGGCTGGGTTGCGGCAAGATCCGAGCCATCCGTCATCCGCCAGCTTTGGGGCGACGACATGCCTCCCGCCTGGGGATATCCCAGACGTCTGCCTGAGCAGATTCGTCTGGATGCTTACAGCTTAATGGCATCTGGTTACAGGGGTTGGGGTGTGAAAGGCGATGCCGATCTGACCCGTGATGCAGGGCGATCCATGCTGCTCGAACTTGGCTTCATCAATGAAGAGCTTGATCTGGTCGAGTCATTCCTGAGCGATCAGCAGGGTCAAATCCAGCCGATCGAGTGCCACCCGCCTGACCCTCCGGTCCAGTTGGCAAAAGACGGCATTTCCAGCCTTACCAGCAAAATGATTGCCAGCAACGAGACAACGAAACATCCTTCGATAAAGGGTGTTGCGATCAATCTGCCTGAAAAGCGCGGGCGACTTTTGCTGATTGCCGACATGGAAGATGCAGCGCAGTGGCAGCCTCCTCAGATGTCCGTAAACAACCTGACAGTCAGAGTTCCCGGCACGGCTGAGAATGCGACGCCTTATCTGATCACTCCTGGAGAAGTTCGTGTCCTTGAACGCAAACGCGTCCCGGGCGGCCTTCAATTGATCATCCCTGAGTTCGACACGACAGCCATGGTTCTTTTGACGACCGACGATGGTCTGGGCCAATGGCTTTCCGTGGCAGTGGCACGCAATCGGGCGATGGCTTGCTCGATGGCTATTGAACAGGCTGACAGGCAAATTGCGTGGGTCACAGAGTCTCACAACCGGCTTGCGAATGACGGTGTGGCGGTGAACGATGCCGGCCTTTGGCTTGCTAAAGCGCAGGAACGGGTTCAATCGGCGAGGGAATCTCAGGCCCGGGAAGACTTCCCTCAGGCATGGGCTGAGGCCCGTCGTGCCCTCAGGCCGCTTCGGATTCTGATGCGTGATCACTGGGATATGGCCTTCAAGACTTTGGGAGAATCGGCGTCCGCCAATCTTCGTAATGAACAGTCGGCAGATGGCCCTGATCAGCCACCTAAGAATCTGCCGGTTCTGGTTTCACCCGTTTCAAGTCCTGCTCTGATGTCGTTCAACACTTTGCCTCAACACTATTTATGGTCGAGCTGGATTCGCGATGGCCGATTTTCAGGCGATGGTGTGAAGGGTGGAAGTTTTGATCGTCCGGAGGATTTGAGGGACGGAGGCTGGGTGAATTTGTCGCGTGATCTGGATGGCCGTCTTGGTGCGGCCCTTTCTGCTCAAGACTCCAAAGGTCAGGGCCGGGTTCTAAGGCTTAACGTTTCGAAAAAGCCTGATGCTCGGATCGACGAACTGGCTTCGTTTGTAGACAATCCGGTGGCGGCTGTAAGAACCCACCCGATCAAGGTTTCGCCTCGCGAGATGATTCGGATCAGGGTCAAGGTTCGTATGCCCCGACCTCAGCAACCGGGCGCTGGTGGACTTTTGATCGAAGACTCTCTGGGCGGCCCTTCGCTTGCTTTCAGGCAGACCAAGGCGATTCCTGAATGGTCGGAAATCGTTGTATATAGACGGGTTGTCTCTGAAACGTCGATGACTGTCTCACTTGGCCTTGCCGGTGATGGAGACCTGTTTTTCGACGATCTTCGCGTTGAACGGCTCACAGAAAACGCGCCTTTGAATCCCGATCGGGTGGCCGTGAGAGACGGTCAGCCTGTTCCTGTCACGACCGCTGAACCAGGTGTTCCGGTGGCCGCTCCGGCCGAGGTCGTTGTCCCAGTAGTCGACCAACCATAATCGTGGCTGAGTTCGTCAGAAAATCAAGCCTTTCAGCTTGAATTCGGATTGACTCTGAATCGCTACGATCGGCAGAGTCACAATTTTTTTGGACGATTCTGGAACTCCCCAGTTTGGAATCGGTTGTGGAGATGTTACACTCTCCGCAATTGGTCTGTGCGAATCGCTTTCGCCGACAACTCCCAACCGTTGCAATGATGGAATTCACTTCCCTTGTTACAACTGGACCAATCCCGAGGATTGTGTCATAGGTTGGGAACTTTTGTCGTGGTAAGTGCGTCATACAGATAGTATGTGTTCTCCTGAACGCACCAATCTCAAGCCAATCTCTACGGGACTGATTGATCGAAACGACTCGAATTTCGCTCATTTTCATGAGTGAACTTAGATCATCGTTATTGAGATAAACTCTTGTATTGATAGAGACTTGCGACTTGGAAGTTCGGGACGGTCACTCATCGTTCTATTTTGCGAACCTGATTGCTTCTCTGATTGAGGGAGCTGGCGAACATGGCCAAAGTTCAAGCGGTTTGGGCGATAGATATCGGCCAGGTCGCACTCAAAGCTTTGAAGGTAGTACCGGGCGAAACTCCAGACCAGTTGCTGGTCGAGGAAATGGCCCGTGTGGAATACCCGAAGATTTTGAGTCAACCCGATGCCGACCCGGATGAACTTGTCCGAATGGCTTTGATTGAGTTCCTCGAAAAACACAATACAAATGGCTGCCGGATTGCGATCGGCGTCCCAGGCCAGAAGGGTTTGATCAAATTCATCAAACTCCCTCCAGTCGAGAAGAAGCGAATCCCCGAGATCGTTCAGTACGAAGCCAAACAGCAGATCCCATTTCCACTGAATGAAGTGGTTTGGGATTACCAGCAGTTGGCTTCAGAAGACGACATGGATGAAGATGACGACGAAATGTCGTTCACCATGGCCGAAGTCGGCCTGTTTGCGATGAAGCGTGAAGAGATCAACAAAGCACTCTTCCCACTTCGCCGTCTCGGGCTTGAGCCTGATATTGTGCAGATGACTCCGATCGCGCTTTATAACTTCGCGACTTATGAGCTCATCAAAGGTCGTGGCGAGAAAGGCCCGATCGTTGTTCTGGACATGGGTGCCGATAAGACGGAATGCGTGATTACTGACGGGAACCGGATCTGGCAGAGAAACGTTCCGATCGGTGGGAATCACTTCACTCGTGCCCTGACCAAGGAAATGAAGCTGGTTTTTGCCAAAGCAGAAGCCACAAAGCGTGATGCAGCCACATCAGCCGACATGAAGGCTGTGTTTACAGCCATGAAGGGCGTGTTCAAGGATTTCGCCACGGAAATCCAGCGCACGATCGGCTTTTACGGGAGCGTGAATAAAGGCTCCAAAGTCAAGAAGGTCATCGGGTTAGGCAACGGGTTCAAACTCCCCGGCCTGACCACCTTCCTTCAGCAGGAACTTGACCTGCCGGTGGAAGCCGTCACTTCATTCACCAGACTCACCGGCGATGCCCTTGAAGATCCCGACTTTTCCAACAATGCAGCCTCGTTTGCCATGTCCTATGGCTTGGCTGTGCAAGCTTTTAACAAGCAGGCCATTCAAACCACACTGCTGCCTCCGGATATCAAACAGGCTCGCCTGATCCGCAAGAAGAAACCTCTGGTGCTTGCCGCCAGCCTGCTCTTTATGCTTGGTTTTACAGCGATGTTCCTGGGGTCGGTCAAGGCCTGGAATAAAGTCAACAACTCGGCCTTTACTGCAGCGGTTGATAGTGCCAAGTCGATCGCGACCAAAGGCGCATCGCTGAAGAGTGACTACGAAGCCTCCAAGGGTGCCTTCACCGGCGAGAAGGCCAAGGGCGATGCTTTGGTTGTCTCAAACAACGAAAAACTGATGTGGCCTCTGCTGCTTCAGACGATCAACGCTCACATGCCTGATCCCGTGACTGAGAAGAAACTCAACGTCACCAATCCAGCCGACCAACTTCGGTTGGCCAAACTGGCTGTTCACATTGACCAGATCAAGCCAGCTTACCGGAATGATCTTGCTACGGAATGGTACGACACTCTGGAGAGCGTCAATCCAAGTGCCAAATCGACCATGCACCCTTACGACATCAAAGAAGGCAACACGCCGTCTGGCGAAGGCTGGGTGATCCAGATCGTTGGGCACCACTACAATCCCTACCCTGGGAAGGTCAAGAACGAAGACAATATGGGGCCATTGGGGTACATACGGAACGACATTCTGAAGCGTCTCCAAAGTGCCAGCCCACGCCGGTTTGGCCTGTCTCACGCCGTGCTTGTCTGGATGACGGAAGACAAGCAGTGGACCACCGAAAAAGCCGCAAGTACAAACGGACTTTCCGCTAACGCAATTCCTCTGATTGCCGCTGTAGGGGCTGTCGGTGGAGGTGCTGAAGGTGGTGGTGAGGCTGGTGGGGAAGGCATGGCCGGAATGATGGGAATGATGGGCGGACCTGGCGGTGGCGGTGGCGGCAAAGGCGGGATGATGGGCGGAATGGGTGCTGAAATGGAAGGTGGAGGCGGCATGGGCCGCGGCATGATGGGTGGCATGGGCGGAATGGGCGGCACAGCCGATGCCAAGGCCAAAGAGAAGCTGACCTTTCTGGTACGCACCGACTTCCTGATCCAAATGGTTTGGAAGCCACTCAGCGAAGAGAATCTCCCGAAGACACTTGAAGAACTTCAGGCAGCATTGACGGAAGCCTCTAAAGAGAGCAATGCCGCTCCTGCCAAAGAGATGGACTTTGTCAGCAAAAGTCTTGAGCAGTCAAAACTAAGGGCCAAGATGTACGAACGTCTCGGCAACGCACCTGCGGCAAAAGCTGAAGAGGGTGGCGGTGATGCCACTAAAGCTGGCGGTGCCGCTCCGGCAGCCGGCTCAAACTGACGTCGCTTTCACCCACCAGATTTACGAGGACAGGTGACTGACCATGGATCAAGTCAAGAAATTTCTGAAAATTGCAGTCGCGAACAGGTTCTGGATACTCTGTGTCGTAGCTGCCCTGATGCCAATGATCGCTTTCCTGGCAGGTAACGGGAAAATCAAGACCCAGACCGAAGCCAAGGCCAAAGATATCGACGCTGCCTACAAAGGTGTCGATCCCTATAAATCCGGACGGATTCCGAACCCTGAATGGAAGTCTCTGGCCGACAATCAGACGGCCAAGCTTACAGACGAAATCAATGTGGCCTGGAAGAAGCTTTACGAACGTCAGGCTCCACTCCTGAAGTGGCCTCTCGATCGTGTTGAAGAAAAGTTCCGCGCCTGGGGACGCCGTCATCCTGAGACCAAAGAAGCCTCTACCGACGATGTCCAGCTCATCATTCAAGACTACATCAATTTCCATCCGGAATATGTCACATCGATCTACAACTCGTTCCGCCCCTTTGACTTCGAAAAAGGCAGCGGAGTGATTGTATCGCCACCGGAAAAGTCCCTGCTGCGTCCTCAGACCTTCGAGATCTCGAAAGCTCCCAAGCTTGGAGATATCTGGAAGGAACAGGAAAAGCTCTGGGTCAGCCGGGCTGTTCTGGCCGTGATTGATGAAGTCAACAAGAACGCCAAAGCTTGGGAACAAGCTCCAATCAAGCAAATCGTTCGCCTGGAAGTGGCTTGCGAAGGTGCTCAGGACCCGATGTCCAAGACCAAAGGCGTCGCACTGGTTGACGCCCCTGCGATTCTTGCCCCTGGTGAAGAAGCCGTCGCCGAGGAAACCGAGGAGGCTGGTGGGGGCGGTTACGGAGCCCCGGCCATGGGTGGCATGGGCGGTGGTATGGGCGGCAGAATGGGTGGCAAAGGCGGAATGATGGAAGGCATGGGCGGAATGGGTGGTGGTGGAGGTGTTGCTGGGGGAACCACAACAGCTCCGGAAATTGTCCAGTTTCTGGCCCCTCCAGAAGGTGTTGAAAACCCGCCTTATTTCATTGTTCCGATTATGCTTACAGTGCTTGTCGAACAAGACCGGATCGCCGACCTTCTGGTCGAACTTGAGAATTCCCCGATGGCCATTCAGGTCATGTCACTCGACCTCTCCAAACCCACTATCAAAGTTCAGAAGCCTGAAAAGGGCGACACCACGATGCTCGGATACGGTGGAAACACCGGCATGATGGGCATGATGGGCGGCATGGGCCGTGGTGGTCGTGGTGGTATGGGTGGGATGATGGAAGGTATGGAAGGCGGAATGGGCATGGCCGGTGGAATGGGCGGCCGTGGCGGAATGGGCGGGATGATGGAAGGTATGGAAGGCGGAATGGGCATGGGGATGGGTGGTGCGGGCGATCCTAAAAAAGGCGTAGACGTTCGTAGCAAAGATCGCCGTAAAGAGCGTGAAGCTGCCGAAAAGAATCTCGCCAACAGAGCCCGG
>CAMBZY010000150.1 GCA_945872325.1 Candidatus Kuenenia stuttgartensis
TCAAACGGGCTGTCAAATTGAATCGATTTTCCCATATCAGGTGAAAATCCAATCCTATGGTGAAAATGCCGGAAGTGTGGAGGTTTATCCACGGCCAGAGTGGCTGAGGTCATAATGCAAGTCTTATCCTCTTCAAACAGACGTCTGCGCAGTTCCGGGCCTGTCTCAAGTGGAGCCGCTACAATGGTATAACGATTATTGGGATTGCCCGTCGCATATCGATTCTCAAGGGCTCCGGCGATGCGTGAAGTCCGATCAGATCGAGGCGTTTCAGATTCAATCCAATAAACCATATGTTCCGTCAGATTTTGCCGATGCCAGGCCAGAATCCCGTTCCCTACTTCCAGGAGCCGATTCAAAGCCGATTGCATTTCTATGGCTTGCTCTTCGGTTTTGAGTTCTGCAATCCGTTCCTGCAGACTTTCAGCCAGAACCTGAATGGTACTTACCAGTTTAGGCATCCCGGGTAATGCCATAAATGACCTTCGAGTATTCAAGCCACCGCCACCGACCGCTTCCCAAACCTTTTCAAAATAAGGCCTTGCCTCAATGCGAATCGACTCCACCATTTTGGATTCTCGAGACCAGCCATAAGCGGCAATCAGACCTTTTTCGACTCTCGTGCGACTCCGAAGCCTCGAAAGCTGATACTCCAGACCTGAGAGCGAAACCTTCAGGCCAAAGTGCTCCACAGCCACCTGTTCGAGTGTGTGTGCTTCATCAAATATGACGGCATCGTATTTTGGCAAAAGCCCGTTGCCATCGTTCTGCTGGCGGACCACCAGATCGCTAAAGAAAAGGGCGTGATTTACCACCAGAATCTGAGCTTCATTCAGGCCCCGGCGGGCTGCGTAATAATGGCATTCTGAATGCGTTGAGCATTTCTTCCCAAGGCAATTGTCACGCTGGCTCGAGACACTGTCCCAAAGCTCTGCAGATGGCTTGAAATCAAGCTCGGCAAGACTTCCGCTGCAGTCCTCCTCGTGGATCCATTCCTCGAGTCTGGTCAACTGCTTCGCTTCCTCGGAAGCCATCGTAAAGAGCGATTCCGATCGCTCCAGAGTCTGATCCAGGCGTCTGAGGCTCACATAATTCGACCGACCCTTGACCAGAACGGCCTTGAATGCCGGCATGATTTTCTTTAGACGCGGAATATCCTTGTTCATCAACTGCTCTTGCAAAGCAATCGTATGCGTGGAAACCACCACCCGCTTCTTATTTTTTGTGGCATGCAATATGGCTGGTATCAGATAGGCATAGGACTTCCCAACACCTGTACCAGCCTCAACAACAAGGTGCTCATGCGACTCCAGGGCCGCACCCACTGCCAGGGCCATGTCTCTCTGCTGAGGGCGAATTTCAAAACGCTTCCCGAGCCGGCTTGCCAGTGCTCCACCAGGCTCGAAAATGGCTGCGATATCGTCGCTCATAAGAGTCTTTTGGTCGTCCCTTGCCTGCTCGTTTTACATCGACCAGGCCATTAAATGCCTCAAGACAACGCTTCAAAACCTCTGTAAGATCAAGACTTAGATCAGCTCAACCGTCTTCTCAGGCCCTGAGATCACTTCGCCAATCGCCCAGGCGGGTATCCCAGCGTCTTCGCGAATGGTTCGTATGATCGAATCCGCATAAAACGGAGCGACCACCAAAACCATCCCCAGGCCCATATTGAAAACCCTGTCCATTTCTTCGGTCTTCACCTGACCCGTTTTTTGAAGCCACTGGAAGATCGGTGGCACATCCCAGCATCGATTGATTCGCATGGCACAGCCATCTGGAAGGATTCGCGGAGGATTCTCAACCATCCCACCGCCCGTGATATGAGCGATCCCGTGGACCACCCGCTTGACCCTGTATTTGCGATAGACCAGCTTCAAGGCCCGTGAATAAATCCGGGTCGGCTCCAAAAGCTCATCGCCAATTGACCGGCCCAATTCTGCGACATGATCTTCCGGCTTCAAGCCAGCCACATCAAATGCGATCTTGCGGGCCAGGCTATAGCCATTGGAGTGGAGCCCTGAGCTGCCCAGGCCAATGATGGTGTCGCCGGGTCGAATATCGGAGCCGTCCAGAATCATCTTGCGTTCGACAACACCCACACAGAAACCGGCCAGATCATAGTGGCCGGGCTTGTAGAAATCGGGCAGAATCGCCGTTTCACCACCCAGAAGGGCACATTCCGCTTCGATACAACCATCGCTGATTCCGCCCACAACGGCATGAGTCAGTTCCGGATTGTCTTTCGACATCGCAATGTAATCGAGGAAGAACAGAGGCTCTGCACCACAGCAAAGTACGTCGTTGACAGACATTGCGACCAGGTCAATACCCACGGTCTTGTGGCGGCCGGTGGCAAAAGCCAGCATCAGCTTGGTGCCGACTCCGTCAGATCCTGAGACTAAAACCGGGTCGCGATAGGTACGCGAGAGCAGATTGATTTTGTCGTTCAGGCGAAACAGGCCAGCAAAGCCGTTCGGCCAATCCATCACCCGAGGCGAAAACGTACGTTTCAGAAGCGGACCAATGCCGGCGATGGTCTTCTCATAGGTCTCAAGATCCACACCTGCCGACTTGTAGTCAATCATTCTGATGTCTCACCGGACTCGCCGGAAGTTGCTTTACTGGTTACTGTTGCGACAGTCACACCAGCCAGGCACATTTTTAAGTGCGACTCTGGCAACAGTGCCCGGCCTGCCTTTAATCGCCTCAAAGCCATGAACAGGACATATTTCAGTCGTGTCAAAGGCCGGGCAAGTTCTTGTAATTGTACTGTGAAAGGCTGTCTATGAACAGTCAGGAGACCTATTGAAGGCGAAGTATTAGCCGTTTGTTCGTTAAATCCGGATGACTGGCCTGAATCAAAAACAACGGCTTGTAAAGCATGCTCCAAGGGGTATGCAAGTGGATTTGGCCGAGCTTAATGCCAAGTTTTATTGGTTCACCCAGTCCGCTCAGACCTTAAGGCTTGATTGCGTAAGACTTCAAAAGTCCACATTGCGGGCAACGGAGCGTGGTCACGTTGATCAAGTCCGCATTCCTGACTTTCAAGCCAGGTGTTAACCAGCCCAGGATTTTCCTAAACTGAGGATTCCCTGGAGACCACTTTGAAACAAGGCTTATGTTTTGGGAAGAATCAACGATAAACCCGTCTTCCAAACGCACATCACAATCCGGGCATCTCTGGTTATGAAGCATGGGATGGAGGTTTTCTAATAAGAAAATCAGCGGGATCGCACAATCGCAAATCCCGCCTTGGTCAAACAATCATTCATCAAATCACGAGTGAATCGCTCGCTTGTCCACCGCCATGGCGGCCTCTTTGAGTGATTCGGAAAGGGTCGGGTGTGCATGACAGGTTCGGGCGATGTCCTCAGCGGATCCGCCAAACTCCATCACCGCCACAGCTTCGGCGATCATATCGGAAGCACGTGGGCCAATAATGTGAACGCCCAGAACCTTGTCAGTTTTCGTGTCGGCCATAACCTTCACAAAACCTTCTGTTTCGTCCATCGCCCGGGCTCGGCCGTTAGCCTTGAACAGGAACTTGCCGGTGCGATATTCCAGGCCCCGATTCTTGGCTTGCTCTTCAGTCAGGCCAACGGCTGACATTTCGGGCCAGGTATAAATCACGCTCGGTATGGTGTCGTAATTGACATGCCCAGGCTTCCCGGCAAGGATTTCGGCGAACGCCACGCCCTCTTCTTCAGCCTTGTGAGCCAGCATCGGGCCGTCGATCACGTCGCCAATGGCCGAAATGGTCGGCACAGCCGTGCGGAAGTGCTTGTCCACCTGTACTTTACCAGTACGTTCAGCCAGCACAACGCCGACTTCGGTCAGGCCCAGTCCGTCTGTGAAAGCTCTTCGGCCCACAGAGACCAGAACCTTGTCGCCTTCAAACGTAACGGGTCCAGTCTTGGATTCAGCCGTCACCACCACTTTATCCTTGACCAGCTTGCCGCCTGTGACCTTGGTCTCGAAGTGGAACTCAAGACCTTGCTGTTGAAGACTTTTCTTAAGAAAGTCGCCGCACTCGTGGTCGGCAAAAGGAACAAGTCGGTCGAGAAATTCGACGACCGTCACCTTCGCGCCCAGACGTTTCCAGACGGATCCAAGCTCAAGCCCGATATAGCCACCACCAACGACGATCAGGTGCGCTGGAACCTTATCAAAGCATAGGGCTTCGGTCGAGCTGACGACAGATTTGCCGTCGAACGGAAGGACAGGCAGGCCGGAAGGAACGCTGCCGGTGGCGATCAGGATATGGCCAGCATCGACGACGGTTTTTAAGTCCTTGGAATCCGTGATTTCCACAGATGTCGCGGATGTCACTTTGCCGGTCCCCACAAAAACGGCCACTTTGTTCTTCTTCATCAGGCCGCCGATACCGGTGGTCAGGGATGTAACCACAGCGTCCTTGCGGGCCAGCATCGTTTTGAGGTCAAGAGTGACCTTGCCGACACCGACCCCGTGAAGGGCCAGCTTTTCTTTGGCGTAATGATAATGCTCGCTCGAATCGAGCATGGCTTTGGACGGGATGCAGCCGACGTTCAGACAGGTGCCGCCCAAGGGGCCACGCTTGTCGATCACAGCCACAGATTTACCTAATTGAGCGGCCCGAATTGCGGCGACATAGCCGCCAGGACCGCCGCCAATCACCACCAGGTCGAATCGTTCAGCCACTTGGATGGTCCTTCGTTCAAAACCAATGCCGTCAGTGCCCTTGCAATACAGGTGCAGGCTGACGGCTATTGTGAATAAATCGCGGATCGGTTGTCAAATCGAGAGCAGAAGTCGTTCCGGATCTTCGATCAGTTCTTTGATCCTGACAAGGAAGCTGACAGCCTCTTTCCCGTCAATCATGCGGTGGTCGTAGGAAAGGGCCAGATACATCATCGGACGGATCACGATCTGGTCGTCAACCACCACAGGCCGTTTCTTGATCGAGTGCATCCCCAGAATCGCACTCTGAGGAGGGTTCAGAATCGGCGTGGAAAGCAGTGAACCGAACACTCCACCATTGGTGATGGTGAATGTGCCACCCTGAAGGTCGTTCACCGATATCTTGTTCTCGCGAGCCTTTAGGGCATAATCCATGATCGCTTTTTCGATCTGGGAAAAGCCCATGCGCTCGGCTGAGCGGACCACAGGAACCATCAGACCACGCTCGGTGGAGACAGCCACTCCGATATCACAATAATTGTGATAAATGATCTCGGTGCCATCAATCTGGGCGTTCACGGCAGGGAAAGCCTGAAGAGCTTCAGTTGTGGCCTTCACAAAAAACGACATGAAGCCAAGACCAATCCCGTGCTTCTTCTGAAACGCATCCTTATACTTGGCACGCAAGTCCATCACACGGCTCATGTCCACTTCGTTAAAAGTGGTCAGAATCGCGGCGGTGTGCTGGGCTTCGACCAGCCTTTGAGCAATCTTCTGGCGAATGTTCGGCATCTTCTGACGAGTCTGGGCCCGTTCAGCTCCGCCAATCACTGGTGAGGAAACGACTGGAGCAGAAGGCTTTGCGGCCGGTGCGGGAGCAGCTGGAGCAGGGGCGGCTGATTTCGAATCGGCAGCAGCCAGAACGTCGCCCTTGGTGATCCGCCCACCAGGGCCGGAAGGGCTGATCGAGGCCACATCAACGCCTTTTTCCGCGACCTGATAGGCCACAGCGGGCGACAGATGAGGGCCGTTTGATGACGCAACTGCTGATGGAGCAGGTGCTGCCGATGGGGCAGACGCGGCTGCCGCGGCCGTGTCGATTGACCCCACAATTGCACCAATGGCCACGGTGGTGCCTTCGGCAACGGTGGTTGTCAGGACACCGGCGACGAGCGACGGGACTTCATTCGAGGCTTTATCGGTTTCCAGCTCGAACAGTGGATCGCCGGATTTGACCAAATCGCCCGTCTTCTTGATCCAGCGCGAAAGCACGCCTTCACTCACGGACTCACCCACACTCGGCACTTTGATTTCGACTTTGGACACCGAATTCACTCCTCAAACTCAGGCTTTCGGATTCAGATCCGAGAAATTCCAGATTCTTTGATGAAACAAGTCCTGCAAATGAGTCCAACTGGTCTTGCCAGAGCCTCACTCAAGACTTAAATCTCAGAGGCTCAATCAGTGGCCTACCATGACTTTTTTATCGTGCTTGGACTGGGCGCTGATGATACATCCACCCGTTCCCATCACAGCCGCTTCAGCCAGGTCAGCTTGCTCATGCTCGTGCACGTGGTGACTGCCTGTGGCAGGACTTGCAGATGCGTCACGGCCGACATAGTCAAACGCCCAGCCCATCAATTCCTGTAACCTTGGAGCCACAAACGACCAGGCTCCGTTGTTCTGAGACTCCTCCTGAACCCACATCCACTGAGTGGCGTTATTTGAGTAGCGATTCAGAATCGGCTTCAAGATATGACCCGGCCATGGATAGACCTGCTCCAGGCGAATAATCGCAACCTCGCCCACTTTGCCCTCAGCTTCACGCTTGGTGATCAGGTCGTAATAGACCTTGCCGGAACAGATAATCACCTTGCGGACCTTACGTGGGTCGGTCACCGTCGCATCGTCAATCACTTCCTGAAAATGGCCGCTGGTCAAGTCGGTCACCGTTGAAACTGCCAACTTGTGACGCAGCAGACTCTTCGGTGTCATGATCACCAGAGGCTTCCGGAAAGGCCGACGCACTTGTCGCCTCAACACATGGAAGTACTGGGCAGGCGTGCTGCAGTTGACCACCTGCATATTGTCCTCGGCACATAGCTGCAAGTACCGTTCCATACGTGCGCTGGAGTGCTCTGGACCTTGCCCTTCATAGCCGTGGGGTAACAGCATGACCAGACCACTGGACCGGCCCCACTTGGTTTCTGCCGATGCCACAAACTGGTCGATAATGACCTGGGCACCGTTCGAGAAGTCACCAAACTGGGCTTCCCACAAGACCAGCATCTTCGGAGCTTCCAGCGAATATCCATACTCAAAGCCCAATACAGCGGCTTCTGAAAGCAAGCTGTCATAGACCGAGAAATCGCCCTGGCCTTCTTTCAAATGCTGCAACGGAACATAGCGATCACCCGTCTTGGAATCGGTCAAAACGTCATGGCGATGGCTAAACGTGCCACGGCCACAATCCTGACCAGACAACCGTACAGGAGTGCCTTCCATCAGCAGGGAGCCGAATGCGAGGGATTCAGCGAAACCCCAATTGATCTGACCATTTTCGGTGATCTGCTGAACCCGTGGTGCCAAAATCCGTTCCAGAGTTGGATGGATTGAGAACCCGGATGGGGCGGAGGTCGTCACTTGCGTGATCTTCGTCAGAATCTCAGCCGAAACGCCCGTTGAAACCGTGGTCCAGTCATACGGACGGGTCAAACCATTCCACGAACCAGTGTATTTATCCGGCAGTGGCTGAGGTTTGCGATCCTTCTCGTTGTGCACCTCGACATAGATCTTTTCAAGCTTTTCCTTGAATGTCTCAACCAGAGTATCGGCTTCATTCTGAGTCAGTTCGCCGGATTCCACCAACCGATTGGCATAGATCTCGCGAATGCTCGAACGCTTCCGAATCTCTTGGTACATCAAAGGTTGTGTGAAGGCTGGCTCGTCGCCTTCGTTGTGTCCGTGACGACGGTAGCAAACCATGTCAATCACGACGTCCATCTCAAATGT
>CAMBZY010000151.1 GCA_945872325.1 Candidatus Kuenenia stuttgartensis
CGTGATTGTCTGGAGGGTCGATAACACTGCGGCGGCCAGTTTCGATGTGCAGAATGTGGAGAAGTATGTCCATATCCAGAGTGAATCGGCCGTCCGGCACCTCGCAGGTGCATATGCCTACGACCATGGTTCGGGTGACGATGCGGACAGAACAGAGCTGACCCTGCGAGAGAGTACTGAGGAAGTGGCCGCAACGCTTTTGGCGGAACTTCGCGAGAGGCTTCATAAAGCGGGCGTCGAAGTGGACGAGGCCAGAATTACCCACTTGGCCTATGCTCCAGAGATTGCCAGTGTGATGTTGCGTCGCCAGCAGGCTGAGGCGATTATTGCAGCCCGCCAGAAGATTGTGCATGGGGCCGTCAGTATGGTGGAAATGGCTTTGAATGAGCTATCTGAAAAGAACATTGTCGAGCTTGATCCCGAGCGTAAAGCGGCCATGGTTAATAACTTGCTTGTGATTCTGTGTGGTGAATCAGAGGCTCGGCCAGTTCTGAATGCAGGGACATTATACGGCGGTTAATCGGCGGGATGGAATTAGAGAATGGTGAGCGTCTGGCTCGGTTCGAGCGGTGCATCGAACCGGGCTTCTGCCATGGGTTTGGAATGGATTTTCCGAATGAGGATCGGCCCTGATGAAATCACGTAAAGCCTTTCTGTTGAGGCTCAACCCGACTCTATACGAGGAGTTGGAGGTCTGGGCCAACGCTGATTTACGAAGCGTAAATGCCCAGATCGAATTCCTTCTGACCGACGCTGTTCGACGCCATCGAAAAGATTTGCCGGCCTCAGATCATAAAGATGAGCCAAATTCTCAGGAAAAACCTTGAACTGAGCTGGATTGCAGATTGGAATATGTCGCCATGGAGGGGAAGGGGAAATCACATGGATCGTCGTACTGCTTTTCGATTCTTTCGAGATTTTGCAAGTGCGTTGGGAACCACCTGGCTGATTGTCGTTCTCGCAGCAGTCGTCACTCAGGGTAGAATTGGCCGATACGGTGGCTTGATTCTTCCGGCCCAACTTTTGATCAGTTGCGGTTTTGGAATTCTCAGGGCCAGAATAAGACGCCAAAGACGAATACTTCGCGAAGCCAGTCAGGCGATGTCTGGTGACAGATTTTTCCCTGTTTGAAGAAGTCGCAGAGGCAAAACATTCGAGGGTGTTAAAATTTCAAGTGTTTTCCAAATAAGGGTTTATGAGCCAATAAAAAAGGCCTTGCGAGATTCGCAAGGCCTTTTTTGAAAAGAGACTTTCAGGAAGCGATCATCACTTGATGAAGAGCATTTCTTGGTAGGTTGGGAGCGGCCAGAGGTCGTCTGCAACCAGAGTTTCGAGTTTGTCAGCCACTTCGCGGACGGCAGCCATCGCAGGGATGATCACGTCGCGAGAGTATTTGGCATGTGCCAGGGAATCACCATCAGCATGATGATCGGCAATTTTGACAAGCTCTGTACTGCGAGTCTGAAGGCTGCTGATGAGTGATGAGATTTCCTTGAGGAAATCGATCTGAGAAGCGGGTGGTTCCACTCCAGCGGCTTTAAGTGCAGAGATGTTTGAAGCAATCTCTGTCTGAAAGCGAATGCAGGAAGGCAGAATCTGCTTCTTGGCAATCTGTGCTGTGAGTTGTGCTTCAATGTTGATCGTTTTCTTATAGCCTTCGAGAAGAATCTCGTATCGGCTATGAATTTCACGTTCGCTGAAGACACCATATTTGCCAAAGAGCTCAATCGACTCAGGTGCGACAAAGTCAGGCAGGCTATCCACCGTGTTCTTACGGTTAGGTAGACCACGAACAGCAGCTTCCTGGTGCCAGGCTTCGCTGTAGCCGTCGCCATTGAAGATCACAGCCTTGCTTTCAGCAATGATTTGCTGGAGCAATTTCTGAATCTCAGAGTTCAGGGCGTCGCCCTTCTTGCCTGATTTTTCAAGTTCCGTGGCGATGTAATCGAGGCTTTCTGCCACGATCGTGTTCAGAACAACGATTGGACCAGCGATCGACTGGCTTGAGCCAACAGCCCGGAATTCGAACTTGTTACCCGTGAAGGCAAATGGGCTTGTGCGGTTACGGTCGCCTGCATCCTTAGGAAGGGTTGGCAGAACCGAAGCACCGATCTTCATAACGCCGCCGGTCTTGGTGCTGGTGGCTCCGCCTTTTTCAATCTGCTCAACAATGTCCTGAAGCATGTCGCCCAGGAAGACGGAGATAATGGCAGGAGGAGCTTCGTTGGCACCCAGTCGGTGATCGTTGGCAGCTGAAGCGATCGCAACGCGGAGCAGTTTGGAGTATTTGAAAACGGCACGAATCACAGCCGTCATGAATACCAGGAACTGAGCGTTGTCGTGAGGTGTTTCGCCTGGTCTGAGTAGGTTATTACCTTGGTCATCGCCCAGAGACCAGTTCACGTGCTTGCCAGATCCGTTCACACCGGCGAATGGCTTTTCATGGAGGATCAATTCCATTCCATATCGCTGTGCAACACGCTTCATGGTTTCCATAACAAGCATATTGTGGTCTGTGGCCACGTTGGCTTGTTCGAAAACAGGAGCGATTTCGTATTGGGCAGGTGCCACTTCGTTGTGACGTGTTTTAACGGGCACGCCCAACTTGTAAAGTTCGTGCTCAGCTTCTTGCATGAAAGCCAGAACGCGTTCTGGAATCGAGCCGAAGTAGTGATCCTCCATCTCCTGACCCTTAGGCGGTTTGGCGCCGAAAAGGGTACGACCGGCGTTGAGAAGGTCGAGACGGGCAAAGTAGAAATTGCGATCGATCAGGAAGTATTCCTGTTCAGGCCCGCAAGTGGATTCCACGCGTGAGGCGTTGGATCCGAACAGCTTCAGGACACGAACAGCCTGTGTCGAGAGGGCGTCGATAGAGCGAAGAAGAGGAGTCTTTTTATCAAGAGCCTCACCCGTCCACGAGCAAAACGCAGTAGGGATGCAAAGCGTTGTGCCGTTGGCGTTATCGAGAATAAAGGCAGGGCTGGATGGATCCCAGGCCGTGTATCCACGTGCTTCAAATGTGGCACGGATACCGCCGGAAGGGAAGCTGGAAGCATCAGGTTCGCCTCTGATCAGCTCTTTACCAGAGAATTCCGTGATGATGTTACCATCGGCGGTCGGCATGATGAACGAGTCATGCTTTTCGGCGGTCAAGCCGGTCATCGGCTGGAACCAGTGGGTATAGTGGGTGGCGCCGTGCTCCAAAGCCCATTCTTTCATGGCGTTTGCAACAACATCGGCAACCGTTGGGTCGAGCGGCTGACCTTTTTTAATGGTCTTCTGTAGGGATTTGTAAATATTCTCAGGCAATTTGGCCTGAAGAACCTGGTCGGAGAATACGTTGCAGCCGAAGTATTCGCGAATATTTTTATTCTTGATATCTGGCTGATGATCCGTTGTATTCCAACCAGTTACCGCCCGAATTGCGTTGAGACGTGTCGTTTCCGCCATGATTGGAGAGACTCCCGTGAACAAGTAGGATCGATTCAAATGTTTGATCAATATCCTGAGATGGAGTTGGGACTCGTTGAGCTCAAGATGCACGGCATATGTGCATCACAGTTATAGAGCAAATATCGGGCCAGAGTCTGCTCTTTGTCTGGAGTCTAAAACGTTCTTGATCTGGCTCGGCTGATCTTGTGGTCACAAGTATTTAATATGATTAGGGATGCGGTCGCATAAAAAATATCGCTCCAGGCAAATAAAAAAAGCGGCGGGTTTGACCCTCGCCGCCTTTGATTTCATCATGACTCAATTTGCCCAGTCGCTGCTTATTTGCCGAGCTTGGCAAATACAGCCTTGGGGTCTTTGTCAAAGTCTTTGTTACAGCCTTTGCAGCAAAGATAAGCGGTCTTACCTTCGGCTGAGACCTTGATTGGCACACCCATGGAACCAAGGTTTTCACCGGATACAGGGCAAGTTGCCTGAGCCAGTGCCGAGTCTTGATCCGCTTTATCAGCCAGTTTGGCGATTTCGCCCTTTTCGTCTGCTGTCAGAGAGACTGTTTTAGCAGCCGGTGCAGGAGCAGGTGAAACAGGTGTGGCGATCGCCGTCGATGCACTTGCTGGGGTCTCAGTGGCCGATGGTGCGGGCGCATTTGAGCCGCCGCAGCCGCTGATAGCCAAGAACCCAAGTGCAAAAAGTCTGGTCATGAATTTCATCTGTTGACTCGTCTGTTTGGGATTACTTAGGGGATTCAAGCTTAGGAGCAGCAGCCTTGACGTCAGCCTTAGGGGCTTCAGCAGGCTTTGCGGCTTCAACCTTAGGGGCTTCAGCAGGCTTGGCAGCTGCAGGCAGGTTCTTAACTGGGTCAGGGCCTGGTGCGCTTGGAGGGGTAGGTGCTGAAGATGATGAAGCAGCAGGCTTTGCGGCTTCGCCACCACAACCGGCGACTGCAAGGGCGACAACGAAAGCAAACGCTTGAGCAAGACGATATGAACGAACCATGGTTTCAATTCTCCAATGTGAACTGACGTGAGACCTGTCCTGATATCTGCCAGGATTCACGACAATCGCGAACATGTGGCAGTCCATTCTTTCGCGATTGTACGAATCCTGACTCTGCCCGCCAAGTGGTTGACTGGAAAAATATCTTCGATACTTTGGCTCAACCAGCTCTCAAACCTCTGCCTGACTCAACTCTTGTTCCACCAGAGATTCAACCTTTTCAGGAATGATCGAGAGCGGCTGGCCTCGATAAAACGCCCTGTACGGATCGCAGGCGGTCACTTTTTCCGTCCAGATCACCCGATTGCTGGACTCCTCAGACTCACTCATTTGGGCCTGTTTTAAGGCACGGGTCACGGCGTTGACCTTTGCGTCCATGTCGTCAATCTGTGACAAAAGAAGCGCTTCCAGCGTTTGAGGCACCACTGGGGACCCATAATCCATCCGCCCATGGTGCGACAGTACAGCATGTTCAAGCCGAAGCAATCGCTCTTCATCCAGCGGAGGATCAAGTCTTGCCGCCACTTCGCGAATCATGTCCCGACCCATCACAATGTGGCCAAGCAACTTGCCGACATGCGTATAGGTCGCCTCTGTTCGGGCCGTATTTGACAACTCCAGAGCTTTGCCAATGTCGTGTAAAATCGCTCCCACAATCAGGATGTCCGTTTGGAGCGGTGGGTCTAAGTCATTGTAGTATTTGGAGTAATGCGATCCAATCATCGACGCCAGTCGGGTCATGCTCCAGATGTGCTCAAGCCAGCCGCTTTGCACAGCATGGTGCATTCGACTTGCGGCCGGCAGAGTGGCAAGCACATCCCAGTGATCGTCAAACATGAACTCCACAAGCTGGATGAGTCGATGATCTGTGACGGTCTTACGCAGAATGTCGAAAATCTTGCCTCTGAGTGTGTCTGGCTCCCATTTGGCAGACTCGATCAGCATGGACCATTCAAAATCCTTGAATTTATCCGGATGCTCGATCACTTTCAGGAACTCGCTGATCTCCAGATTCGCCTTGTATTTTGGGTCTTTCTGAGTCAGTCCGCCCACAATCCATAAGGCTTCGCCAGGCTTCCAATCCTCGCACCATCGGTAAAGTTCGCTATTATTCCAAGCCATGGATTCCACCTTGCCCGTCTGATCGCGAAAAGTACACGAATAAAACGGGTCGCCCTTCTTCGTTTTTTTCTGCTCCCTGTTCACAAACTGAATGTAAATTTGATAGGTCTTGCCGATTTCCAATTCGGCAACTTTGGCCCATTCCAAGCCTTCAACCGTATTCGGATTGGTATTAAAGTTCACTTTGTGGGCCTTGCTTTCAATAGGAGCGTGTCGTCTGGAATCGAACCCTAAAATTGACCAATGGTCATGATAATGATAACATGCCAAGGCATGGGAAGGCAGATGAATCCAAGTCTTTTTCAAGAAAAATGGCCTCCACATGGTTGGTTCCAACGATTCTGCAAACTTATCCTCTGCACAAGCCAGGATGGGGCGATTTCAAGACGGACCAAAAGTGTCAGAGCTCGCCTCCACCCACTGGGATGCAATTGTGATCGGGGCAGGGCATAATGGCCTGACTGCCGCTGCATATCTGGCCAAAGCCGGTCAACGCGTGCTCGTTCTAGAGGCTCGAGACCGCATCGGAGGAGCCTGCACCATCGCCGAGCCATTTCCTGGGTATAAACTAGGCCCATGTGCTTATCTGGCAGGACTTTTACATGCGTCGGTAATCGACGAACTCCAGCTCGAAAAACGCGGGTTCCATTGGACACCCGCCATCGCTGGAATGTTCGTTCCATTTCTTGACGGAAAATCGATCCAGTTCTGGGATGATGACCAACGCTGTGATGATGAAATTCGGAGATTCGCACCCGAAGATCTCAGCGGCTTTCAGGCGATGTCGAAATTAAAGTCCCGTGTTCGCGATAAACTCAGGCCAACCGGCCCTGATGATCTTTGGCTTGACCCGTTCCCAACCCGTGAAAAAATCGAAACCAGACTTGGTGACGATCCACTTGCATTTAAAATGCTATTTGAATGGTCCATGTCGGACATGCTCGACCATTTTTTGACCAACGATCAATTGAGATATGCCCTTCTTGGTCAAGGTGTGATTGGTACAAATGCAAGTCCTCTTGATAAAGGTACCGCAGCGGTTCACTTTCATCATGCTTCAGGTCGGATGCAAGGTATCCCTGGGCAATGGGGTTATGTTCGCGGTGGGATGGGAATGGTTTCATTCCTGATTGCTGATGCCGCAATTGAAAGCGGTGTTTGTATCAAGACCGGCGTGCCGGTGGCGGAAGTGGTTCCCGGAGAATATGTTCAGCTTGAATGTGGGACAAAGATTCACTCCAAAACGATTGTATGTAATGCAGACCCACATGTTGCATTAAAACTGCTGGGAGGGAATGTTGATAGTGCGTGGGCAAAGCAGGTTCGGCGAGTTCCAATTCTGGGCTGTACTGTGAAACTGAATGTTGCATTAAGAGAATTGCCAAACTTTAAGGCCAGGCCAGGAGTTCATGAAAATCATCATATGGGCCAGATCAATACACCCTTAAATCATGAACAGTGGCAAAAGTCATTTGAGACCATGAGAAAAGGTGAGTTGCCAGAAGATATCTGGACAGAGTTGTATTTCCAGACAGCGCATGATCCATCGGTTGCGCCTGAGGGGCGTCATACCATGAGTGTGTTTGCGCAATATGTGCCATATGAATTTGCTGATGGAAAGTCGTGGGACCAGATGAGGGAAACGGTGAAAGACCGCGTTATGACAACTCTTTCCAAGTATTGTTCAAACATCCCTGAAGCTGTCGAGCAAGTGCAGGTTTTGGGCCCTCCTGATATCGAACGCGAAGTGGGTTTAACGGGTGGTCATATATTCCAGGGTGAATGTATGCCAGAATATCTTTGGGAGAAGCGACTTTCCGCAGCGACTCCCATGAGCGGATTTTATATGTGCGGAGCCGCAACCCATCCAGGTGGATCAGTGATCGGTGTCAATGGACGAAATGCGGCCAGTGTGATCCTGAATGCCATGAAATCCTGAGGTCACTTGGAAACAAAGTCAGGTACTGGATTCATGTATTTCACCCGGATATCGAAGGTGGTTCCATGGGGATCACCACGATTATCACGGCAGAATTGGGCCACGCTATATGTGGTCTTTCTCATGCCT
>CAMBZY010000152.1 GCA_945872325.1 Candidatus Kuenenia stuttgartensis
TTGGGCCACTGCCATGGGCCGTGAACGACCCCGGTCAATTTTGAGCGATGCCAAGTCTTCTTTTAGTGACGAGCTCATGGGCGTCGAACCTGTCCGGGGCTTTGTAAGGATCCACGTTCAGCCACACCATTTCGGGCGACTCGAACTACTTACATATTCTGCCTTATCACCAGTTTATACAATAGTCCGAATCCGTCCAGAACGAAACAGGTTTTCTATGTGCTTGTTAGTTTAAGCGGTTTGTGATGGTTGTACGGCATGAGCTGTTCTGTTTTTTGAAGTTCCAAAAATCGTGGACAACAGAAAAATCTCGATCTCATGGCTTATTTCTTCAAGATCTGCACCGGTGATTTTGAATCAATTTTCGTGAGCACGCCTTCAAACTCGTCCAATTGGCCAGCGTGCTTGATCCTCACCCGCCACTTCGTTCGCTTCTGCTTCCCGCCCAGCCCTCCATAATAATGCACCCACCACTGGTAATCGCCGCTTGGGCCAACGTCTTTTTTCCAAAAAATATTTTCCGGCCCCTGACCATCCACATCATCCACGTCCAGTTCCCCACCTTTTTTCGCGTTCCGGAACTCCCAGAAAATGTGAGAACCGCCAGGCTCGATCACATGCAGGTCAAGGTCTGCGTCTGAGTCCCAGATCAGAGTGAATTGAGGATCACCGATCTTCACGCTCACACCCTGGACCTTTTCCGAAAGTCCGTCGAACTGAGTCGTCCCGAAGCCTTTGACAGAGACTTCCTCGCCCTGTTTTTTTTCAGAAGTCAGGTCGAATTCGTCGTGAAATTCGACACGCGGCAAGTCGGGTGTCAGAGAGGTCTTCTCGTCGAAATTTTGTGTCATCTTCGTGACATCGATCGACGGCATGGTCAAAGGGTCAAATTTAAGGGGCTCGCCGACAAATTTTTCAGAATCAAGGGAATTCTTGTCCCCAAACCTTAGCGAAATGGCTAGATTTTCTGGCGACTGAAGGTTTTGGTGAAGCAATAGCAGTGCAACGATCAGACCAGCATGAACCGCAATCGAAATGCCTGTCGAGGCTGTCTGGGCTTTCGTCCAGTCACGAATTGCCAAGGCGGCTTCGTCAAGTCGCTGGATCAGATGTTCGCGTTTGGTTGGTTCGGGACCGGCCATTGTCGAAAGGCCACCCTCTTCTTTAAGGCATGTTTTATGTTACGATACCACTCATGGATCTAAGGCGTCCAGAATACTCACTGGATTTCTGACTCGGTCTTGCAACTCATCTGCATGCAATTCGTCGTCTGTAATCAGGCATAAAAGCTGCTGGAGACTAAAGAAGTGTTGGATCAGGCAAAGCTGCTCGAACTACTTAACGAAGTGCAAAACGGTCTTGTGAATCCCGCTGAGGCTCTGAGCCGGATTCGTTGGGCTCCATTTGAAAATCTCGAAGGTGTGGCCAGTATTGACCATCACCGGAAGCTTCGATGTGGCTATCCGGAAGTAATTTTTGGTCAAGGCAAAACCGCCGACCAGATTCTGGCCATCCTCGAACTCCAGCTTCAGCATGGAGACGCCAGCCTGGTCACACGAGTTGCGCCGGAAGTCGGCCAGATCCTGTCTCAGAACTTTCCTCGTGGTGAATACAATAAATTAGGCCGTACATTTCGGATCCCTCCAACAGAAGATGAAGGTCCGAAGCTAGGTAAGGTGGTGGTGGTCACAGCCGGTACGAGTGATCTGCCCGTGGCTGAAGAGGCCCGCGTGACGGCGGAATCATGGAACTGCGAAGTCGAGCTTTTGAGCGATGTCGGTGTGGCCGGAATTCACCGCCTGCTCAGCCGTCTCCATAAGTTTGAGGATGCTGATGCGATTGTGGCTGTAGCCGGTATGGAAGGCGCACTTCCCAGCGTTTTGGGCGGTCTGACAGATTGCCCGGTTATCGCCGTGCCCACATCCATCGGCTATGGAGCACACCTGAGCGGCCTTGCTCCACTTCTGACCATGCTCAACAGCTGCGCCTCAAACGTTGTCGTGGTGAATATCGACAGCGGCTTCAATGGAGGCCACATGGCTGGCCTGATTGCTCACCGTGCTGGAAAGGCCCGGCTTCAGGGTCAGCTTCATCAATCGAAGGGGCATTCGCCAGCACAATCCGGCGACTGATAATCAGATCGAAGGCTTTGGGCCTGGAATCTGACAAGTTCGCATGCGTCTAACAATCGTTTTCTCTCACTGAATCCATCTCACAACCCCAGGCCCGATTTCGCCCAAAAAATGCAAACCATCACAAATGTTCCCCAGGTCCGCAAGCGTTCCGATGATTCTCATAAAGGCGATTATGGTCACGTTCTCGTGATCGCCGGCAGCCGCGGGATGTCCGGGGCCGCTGCTCTAGCTGGGCTGGCTGCTCTCAGAAGTGGTGCCGGACTGGTTCGTGTCGCCTGCCCTCATGAAGTGCAGCAAAGCGTGGCCTGTGTTGAGCCTTCTTATATGACATGGCCGCTGCCTCAGACCAGTCGAGGGGCTGTGGATGGTTCTGCTGCCTGGTACGAACTTCAGCCTTTGGTTGAGGAATCCACCGTGATCGCTGCTGGCCCGGGTTTGGGCCGTGATCAGGGCGTGAACGACCTGATGTCAGAAATCCTCAGGCATACCAACAAGCCATTGGTGCTGGATGCTGACGCACTCAACGCCTTCGCCCCGCTGGCTACACATGGAGCAGTCCTAAAGCACCACCCGGCAACGATCATTGTGACGCCTCATCCCGGTGAAGCTGCCCGACTTTTGGGCATCACCACGGAGGAAGTCCAGAAGGATCGACTTGGTGCGGCGGTCAAAATCAGGTCCTATCTGCCCGCCAATTCCGTGGTGGTTTTGAAGGGCTATGGCACCGTTGTGACAGACGGTGAGCAGGGCTATTTAAACCTTTCCGGCAATCCGGGGATGGCCACCGGCGGGGCTGGCGATGTGCTCACCGGGATCCTTGCTGCGTTTCTGGGACAAGGCTACAGCCCATTTGATACGTGTGTCCTCGGCACATATGTGCATGGTCTGGCCGGCGATATCGCGCGGGACGCAAATGGAGTAACCGCTTTGATCGCTGGTGATATCGTTGATTCTCTGGGCGATGTGTTTCACCACCTCGACCCTTTGCATGACGATGACTGATTGAAGATTTTGTGAAGAATCCCGGCGGCAGGTAATGGACATTTGCCGCTGGTCATCTAAAATATTACTGAGACTCCTGACTCATGGATATTGATCGTGAGTCAGGTCGCATACTCCCGGACGTTTAGCGGAGGATCAAGCGGTGTCTACATCTGATAAAGGCTCACCAGCCCCTTGGACTTACAGCATGGAGGTATCTCCTACGGGTCAGCCTCAGCAGCAAAATGCGGTATCTGTACCAATTCCTGCTGATCAGATGAGTTTGATGCAACTCATGGTACAACTTCAGTCGAACACGAACGACATGCTGCGTCAGTTGGTCGAGATGAACCGGCAGTCATTGGATTGTGCTCGAGAAGCGACTCAGGCAGCCCGTGAGCAACGAGCCCGTCAATCCGTGGAACTTGAGAGATGGCAGAACAACCATCAGTCCGTTTTGTTTGATACGAGAGGCGTTCTCCAATCCCTCGAGCAAGTTCACGGCCAGATTATGGAACAACTTGTGAATCACGTTCATGAGCATCAGGCTGATTTGATGGAAGGCGATTTCGCACTTGGCGATTTCACAGACAGATACGGCCCACGTCTGGCTCATCTGAACACGATACTATCCATACTTCGCCCACTGGCAGCACTCGCCCAGCAACAACAGGCTGAAGCCCGAAACAAGCCACAAGAAGGCTGATTTCAAAACTTGTTACCGCCCCGTAGGATCAGGCCGGACATAACTTCTCTTCCATAAAGCCACCCAACTGAGGCTTTTTGAAGGGCCGTAACCCGCGGATTCCCCTTCTGAATCTAGCCGCATGACGCCAGCCTGGTTAACATCTTCCGCGAACCAGAGGTTAGATTCATACATCCCGGTTTTTTATCTTCCGCGAACCGGGGGCTAGCGCCCGACGGCTAGATTCAAACCAAGAAACCGATGGCTATCGCCTCTTACCTAGCCGGTCTTGGCGCTAGCCCCGGTTAATTGGTTTTAAAAACGGGATGTTATTTTCGGCCTGATCCTTAGCCTCCGGTTTCGGCGTTTTAGAAAACCAACCGGGGCAAGCGCCAAGACCGGCTAGAAAGAAGACGCAGGGCGAAAGACCACGATTCGCTTAAAAAGCGGACGTTATTTCTTACCAGCTCCTTAGATAATATGATGTACCCCATCTCCCCTGACACATCGGTCTCTGCCTACCGGATCCGATCATTCTACTGATACGCAGGTTTCGTAATAGATTCTGCCTATAATTTTATAAACGACCAACCATTTTCAAGGAAAACCACAACGATGTCGCTCAAAATTCGTGCCGTTGCGTTTGATGCTGTCGGGACGTTGATCGAGCCTGTTCCAAGCGTGGCTGATGCTTATCGTCAGGCGGCTTTAAGTGTCGGGCTTGATCTGCCTACAGCCGTCATTCGCGAGCGATTTGTCAAAGTTTTTACCGCTGACGATACGACTGAAGAACACTCTACCAATGAGCTTAACGAAGTTCAGAGGTGGCGTAAAATCGTTGAGGCCTGCCTCCCGGAACTCGATCAAGCCCGATCCAATCAGGTCTTCGACGAACTCTGGGAGCATTTTGCCAAACCATCGAACTGGCGACTGTTCCCCGACGTTGCCGACACCTTCCACTGGCTGGCTCAAAAGGGCATAAAGGTTTGCATCGCATCAAATTTCGATGCCCGTTTGAGGCAGGTCTGGAGCGGTCTTTTTGGTGAGGAAAAACCGCTCGATTATCTGGTGATTTCTTCGGAAGTCGGATTTCGTAAGCCCGGAGAGGGTTTTTACCAAGCTGTGCTGAATCATCTTGAAGAACCTGCGGAATCCGTTCTGTTTATTGGTGACGATTGGATCAATGATGTCGAATTTCCGGCCAAATTTGGTTTCAAAGCTAACCTTTTGGATCGTCGCAGCCGATCAAATAAAAACAACAGCTTCGTCTCATTGCAGGAATTGAACGACAGCAACTGGTTTGTCGACTGAACGGGGCTGTCGGATTTTCGCCTTGTCGCAAATCGCTGGTTGTGGTAGTTTCCCGCTCAAAGATGGGCGAGCGTCCCAGTCATTGTCTTTCTCAAGACTCACCTGACTGGAATCATATGGAATGGGTGCAGGAATACACCCCGCTCGATTTTCACGGAGGAAAAGCCCATGGCATCGGCCACTCTGGAACAAATCGCATCAATCGTAAACGGCCGGGTCGTTGGCGACGGCAACGTACCCATCGGTGACGCCCGACCTGTGGAAATCGCAGGTCCCGGAGATATCACTTTTATCTCCGACGACCGCGTTGCCCGTGCCCTCCGAACATGTCCAGCCTCAGCTGCACTTGTCGGCCCACACTTCCGAATGAGAGCCCAAGGCATCGCTCCAAATCTCCCTTTGGTTGAAGTGGATGATCCATTGGATGCATTTGTCAAGGTTCGTACCCACCTTCGTGGAGATGTTGCACCAAGGTGGACTGGTATCCACCCGAAGGCCTACATCGCTGCCACGGCGACTATTGGCAAGAACGTTGCCATTCACCCGTTTGCCTATGTCGGCGAATATAGCGTGATTGGCGATGGAACCACCTTGAAGCCCGGGGTCGTGATCAACGCCCACTGCATCATCGGTTCTGAGTGCATGCTCCATTCCAACGTCGTGCTATATGACGAAACCGTTCTGGCTGATCGGGTCGAGATTCACGCCGGTACGGTGATCGGCAGCGATGGGTTTGGATATCGTCTCAAAGACGGTCGCCATAATAAGATCCCTCAAACCGGAACGGTCGAGGTTGCCAACGACGTCGAGATTGGGGCCAATTGCTCCATCGACCGTGGGACGTTTGAGGCCACCACGATCGGCGAAGGCACAAAGATCGACAATCTGGTCATGATTGGTCACAACAATCAGATCGGTCGTCATAACATGATTTGCGGGCAAGTCGGATTGGCAGGCAGTTGTAAAACTGGCGACTATGTGGTCATGGCAGGCCAGGTGGGCGTCAAAGATCATACGGAAATTGGCGATCAGGTGCTGATCGGAGCACAGTCGGGTGTCCACCGTAACGTGCCAAGTGGTCAGCAGTTACTGGGTTCTCCAGCCTTGCCGATCCGCGAACAGAGACGCATTTTCCAGATGATTGCCAGACTCCCTGAAATGCACAAGCAGTTGCGAGAACTGGTCACGGCCATGGAACGCATCAAGCTTCTGGCTGCCCAGGCTGGTCTCTCATTGGCACCTCTGGAAGATTCAACCCACGAAGAGACAGCCTGAGAATCGTTGATAAGCCTTCACAGGGCTTTCACTTCAACGATTTCAGACCAGACCATCTGATGAAATATCGCCCATGATCGACTCACAATCGCAATCGCAATCCCTGTCCAAAATTCGGCCCTCAAGCCGGTTCCGTACACGGCTTGAGCCACCTCCTCCAGGAACCAAAGTGGGACTCCTGGCCGGTAGTGGACGCTTTCCGATCCTCTTCGCTGAAGGGGCTGTGAAGCAGGGTTACGAGGTGCATTGTGTCGGTGTCCGCTACGAAGTGCCCGACGAACTCCGCCATCTCTGTGCCGGGTTCCGCGTTCAGGGCATTTCGAAGTTGGGCGGAATGATGCGTGATTTCCAGAGGATGGGGATCAGCAATGTGGTGATGGCTGGCAAGATCACCAAAAGTGTGATGCACAAACCGATGCGTTTGGCCCGGCTTCTGCCCGACCTCGCCATGTTCGAACTTTGGTATCGGGTTTGTCGAGCCGATAAACGCGACGATACCATCATGCTTGGCGTGATCGAAATGTTCGAACGCCGTGGCTTGAACTTTTCATCGGCCCTTGACTATTGCCCGGAGTTACTCGTGAACGAAGGCGTGCTGACCAAGCGTGCGCCCAACCGGGCGCAGTGGGAAGATATCGATTTTGGCTGGAAACTGGCCAAGCACATGGGCGGCCTTGATGTCGGTCAATCCGTCGCTGTAAAAGAGCGATCCGCACTTGCTGTGGAAGCTCTGGAAGGCACCGACCGATGCATCGAACGAGCCGGCCAGCTTTGTCCGGTTGGTGGATGGACCCTTTGCAAGGTGGCCAAGCCGGATCAGGACATGCGTTTTGATGTCCCTACCGTTGGCGTTCAAACCATCGAGAATTTGAACAAAGCCCGCGCTAAAATTCTGGCCATAGAAGCAGACAAGACGATCGTGGTCGACCGCGAAAAGGTCATAGAACTTGCCAACTCTTACGGCATGATTATCGTCGCCGTAAAAAACAACGACGATCCTGCTCGCCCCGACATCGAAGGCGGCTTGCGGATTCACAGCTGATTTCCAGATATCTGTCCGGGCCAAACCGGATTTGCTGGAAAAAAGGTACGACTCAGAACCGGGTCATGCTGCTGAGAACCTCATCAAGTGGGACTGTGGCAAAGGTG
>CAMBZY010000153.1 GCA_945872325.1 Candidatus Kuenenia stuttgartensis
GCCAGCATCGCTTTGAATTGTGGAGAAGCTGGTTTTTGAGCGAGATCAGCCTGATTAAGCCCGAAGTTTGCGAGCGTTTCGGAGGGGATATAGACGCGATTTTTTTCGAGGTCGCGAGCCACATCCTGCCAGAAATTTGCCAGCTGGAGTGCGGTACAGATGTCGTTAGACAGGATCAGATTTTCAGGTGTTGCAGTATAAAAAAGCCTCAGGACAAGTTCGCCGACCGGATTTGCAGAACGTTCGCAATAATCCACAAGTTGTTCTATGGTCTTGTAATGCGTCACAACTTGATCTTGCTGGAAGGCAGAGACAAGGTCTTGAAACGGCTTGATTGGGATCTGGAATTGTTCCACAACAGGCTTAAGGGCGATAAAAACCGGATGGGCAGGGGGGGCAGGAGGATTTATCTGATAGATCGATTCGAGTTGCTGGAGCCACCAATCGAGGAGTTTGCTGGACGTTTCGGTGCTGCCCGTTTCGTCGCCGAGGTCGTCGGCCCATCGGCAATATCCATAAATCGCTTCAAATGCAGGCCTTAATGCGGGTGGAGTGAAGACTCCGACTACGACAAAGTTTTCGTAGTTTGAGCGGGAAAGTCGCTTGCAGTAGGCCTGTGATTCTTGGAGGGTAGGTGGATTAGGGCGAGTGGCGAGGGCTTCTGGGCCCCAGTCGTTCAGTTCCTGGGCAAGGTTCATCGCTTTTTTTGATCCTGAAGGGGAGGCGATTTTTAAGATCTTTTCACGATCATGAAATCGAGAGTGGAACCGATCGCTTGCGTTGGTTCATCCATTGTGCCACAATCTGACTCGATGGGAAGAGCTTGTCGGCTGATGGATAGTCGTCAGGCGGATTTCCTTCATCCACAAATGCGACGTTCCCCGCCCATTTGCAGCTTGATCTCACCCCAAAAACATTCCTTGAGAACGCCGCACAACCATTCTGGAGTAGCGACCATGTCCGTTTTGAATCGTCGGTCCACATTAAAGGCTTTGATGGCAGGCCTGTTGGCAGCTAAGTCGTTGCCAGTGCATGCCGCTGAAGAAGGTTTCACTTCTTTGTTTGATGGCAAAGATTTGACCGGTTGGGTCAAGCCTGCGAGCGAAGATTGCAGCTTTTCAGTCGAAGATGGGGCGATCGTGGGCCGGACCAATGGAAAGCTCAAGAAGAATGAGTTTCTTTGTACGCCCAAAGCCTATGGCGATTTCGTTCTGAAGGCGAAGGTCAAACTTCGTAACGGCAACAGCGGTATCCAGTTCCGTAGCGCACGTGCCGACGATGGAGCCGTTGCTGGCCCTCAGGCTGACGTGGCCGACGGCTACTGGGGCCTTCTGTACGAAGAACGTCGCCGCGGGATTCTGGAACGATATCCAAAGGAAGAGGCTGAAAAGCTGATCAAGAATGGCGACTGGAATGAATTCCGGATCGAAGCCAAGGGCAAACATGTTCGGATTTTCATCAACGGCACGAAGGTGATCGACCGCAAGGACGAAGCCTTTGAAGCCAAGGGCATCATCGCCCTTCAGGTGCACGTAGGACCTGCCATGGAAGTGAGTTATAAAGATATCGAGATCAAGGAAACGAACTGAGTTTCAGTCGGATTGATCGCATCAGAGGGGCAGGTTCTGAACTGTCCCTCTGCGATTTTTTGAGAGTGATCAGTCGTCGCTCCCACCCTCAATGTTCTTTGATTTGACCATTGTTTTTGTGGTGCCCTGCTGAACGATCTGGCCCTTTTGATTGACCACGGTTTTCGTCCAGGTCACGATTCCCCGACGGCCTCTGGAACGTGGTTCGAGGGCCATCACGGTGTTGCGGACATGAATCGTATCGCCAAAGAAGACGGGCTTGACGAACTCCCAGTTCTCGATCGACAGGAACGCAACTGTGTTGGTCTTAGGGGCTTGGATCCCCAAACCGCTGGCGATCGAGAGGACGAGCAATCCGTGGGCGATTGGTTGCCTGAAAGGCCCGTCGACCGAATGGACGTGATCCATATGAATCGGGTTGAAATCGCCTGAAACACCGGCGAATAGAGTGACTTCAGCCTGAGTGATCGTGCGAGCGGCGGACTCGAACACGTCTCCGATCTGAAGCTCGTCAAAACCGATCCAGGAATCCGAGTATCTTTTTATGCTCTGGTCGCTCATTATTCGGCCCAATCGACTTACAGCCAAACGCATTTTTTGAACCGGGTGACAAGCCCGGTGTGCAATATGGCTTGAGATCCATACCAAAGCACAGATTTTGCCGCCATCTTCCGATTGCGTCAAGTGCATGTTTCATGATCGATGCACAAATGGGTTTGTCTACAATTTTTCACACCCAGGATTTCCCTCCTCTTTTGAACAATCGAATGCACGTATCACTTTATTTCTGACAAATCTGAACCGAATCAGGGTAAATCCATTCCGATACCGCTGTTGTTTATGCGGCACGATCAAAAACACGAACAATTGATCTGTTCATTTTAGATTTCGGAAATCGAGAAGAGTGATTATCTGACCCTTGACTCTGATTTTGGGGCCTGATATGGTTGAGTATGAACGTAGGGAAAACGAGATTAAATCTCATCTCCTGTCAGGACTTTATCCGGAAAAGTACGGCCAGAAATTTGTGTTCAGCCCACGATGGGTTGATCGAGTTCATCAGTTGTCTGCGCGGCTGACCCAGGGATTCAGGGCAGGCTGGAGCGACAGAAGGGATGAGCGGGAATGGATCCGATTTATGACGCCAGTGACCCAGTCACCGTGACCGATGTTGTCGAGCGAATCGAGCAGGCCGCTTTTGGCCGGATTCGCGAGCTAAAAGTTTGCCATGATCGTGGCCAACTTGTTTTGGAAGGCTTTGCCCGATGCTTCCACGATAAACAAAGGGCCCAGGAAGCCGCATTTAGCGCTACCAACGCTGTCGGCCCAATCGCCAATCGAATCAAGGTCTTGTTTTGACGGGGCGGTGGATCTGGAAAACGATCACTTCAGGGTTGGCTCGCACCAGTCAACCCAGTCTCGAATTCCACCACCTTCGCCAAATTCACTTCTAAGAATCAATAGTTTGGCTTGATTCAAGTTGAGCTGGATCCTCCGAGGAGGTTCACCAGCCTTCATCGGCCCACTGTCGTAAACGGTCTTGCCGTCGATCAAAATCATGGCTTGTGATTGGCCCATTGGCCCGGCGGACGTGTCGACCCCCACCCAGGCAGTGAACTGTTTTTCCGTGCCGTTGAGTCGATAAGCCATCAGGGTCCGCGACTGAGTACCCACTCCACGGTCAAAATAACGGCTTCCGAGATTTAAAGATCCACCCTGAACATTTGTTCCAAACTTGGGTGCAGTTGTTAACCCGACATAATCTACCGATTGAATGGCATCAGCTGGACGATTTTGAAGGTCAATCTGGCCAGGATCGATCACACGAATCCTCTGAATCTTTGAGATCGGGATTTGCCAGACGGCTCCCCAGCGAGTGGTGAACATGAGAATTTTTTCATTCTCAACGGCTTCCAGATTCAAACCTGTACCGGAAAGCCTGGATCCATCGCTCAGGTGGATTTCCCAAAGTCGTTGTGTGGACTTAGGATATGTTGAAGATTTAGGATCGATTCCGACCCCTATGATTTCAGCTCGCTTCAGTTTCGCTGGCTTGGTTGCCCCTGAAGGCTGAATTTGAAGGGTTTCTCCATCAAGTTCGACGACAGTTCCCTGAAGTTGGTCGCCATTGGACAAGACCACGAAATCGCCTGGCTTTAATGCGCCTTTCCGGAGTTTTGTCATTAACCTGAGAAATTCCGAACCTTGTCTGGGTGGCTGAAAAATGGCTCCCGACCATAAGGCTGATGGGAGATTCAGGACACCGAGTGAGGCTGACTGAATCGCCAGCCCTTTCTCCAAAAGGGCCACGCTTTCGCCTCTCAACCTGTCTCCATCAGGCAGCAGGATCATTGGGCCAAATGCAGAATCCGTGAGTGGGTCCGCTGCTGGATCGCTACTGCGGCGAATCTCTTCGACTTTCGACCAGTCGAGGGCGATGTTTTTTTGATCTTTGGAGGGTCTCCATTCGACGCTCTCAGAGTTGAGTTTCGCCAATGAACCACCTGTCGATTTGCCTGTTATGTCGCTGTAAATCCATTCGCCAGAATCAGTTGCAGGATTGACTGATGGTTGCTGGGCAAGTGTGGTTGTCGCCAGTAACAGGCAGACGATTCCTGAGATCTGAGCGGTATGCAATTGCGGAACCATCCGTGTGAATTTCGACAACATGGGGCAAATGACCATCATCGCTGGAAGATTGGCAGGAAGTTGTTGGGAACTTGCAGAACAATGGCTGCCATGGCGGTTCCGTACTCGTTACAGACATGATCCGACCAGAATCCCTGACCGTTCTGCTTTGTGATAAGTTCATCACGCACAGCAGGATACCACTGATTCCAGTCGGCTCCGCCGCGTAGCCACATGGCTTGGGCCGCATAGTATTGGCCATAGAAATAATGGCTGTAACGCTGGTTGTTCGCAGCTTGGCCGGAGGGGATGAACTGCTTCAGATACTTGATGCCTTCTTCAATCTCTTTGGAGTCGTAAATTCCGGCTGACTGAAGGGCTACGACACCAGCGGCCGATCGCGGAAACTGGCTGGCACCCTGCTGGGTCATGTAGCGAAAGCCACCATCTGGATTCTGGCATTCCCTGACGTACTTGATGCACTTTTCAACAGTTCCTTTAGGAACATAAATTCCGGCGTTCCGAGCGGCTCTGAGGGCATTGATCTGGCAGATGGTCACCGATGTATCGGCATCGCGAGGCTGGGGCTGATACCTCCAGCCACCTTCCGCGTTCTGACAATCGACAATCAAACGCACCGCTTTTTCGACTTTTTCGCGGATATCAGCCCGGCGTGTCATCCCATAACATTCAGCCAGAAATAGGGTTGCGAATCCGTGGGAATACATCGGTCCATGGGTGGATTCACCTCGCACGGCGATGAAACCGCCGGGCTGGACGTTTTCCATGATGAAGCTCAGGGCCCGTTCGATGGGAACGCCGTAAGGGCCTCGGCCGGGAGATGACCCGTTTGCCATAAAGGCAAGGCCAGCAAGGCTTGTCACAGCCAGATTCCCACGATAAGTGCCCGATCCGAACGCTCCATCGGGAGTCTGCTGCTTGACCAGCCAGTCAAGGCCCTGCTTGACTGAACGCTCGACTGCCGGTGTGACCATTTCGGCGGCACCCTCAGGCACGTCTCCACGTTTGCCGTCCTTGAAGGTTCCAGCCTCTTTGTCCACTTTGGGAGCATTCGCAGCAGGTTTCGCTGAGGCGGCCGCCTTGGTTTCAGCTTTTTCCTGAGCGACGATGGGAGCAGTAGCCAGAGCCGCAATCAAGGCCGTCATCAGGCTTTTTTTAAGTTCGATCATGGCTTTGCGCTCCGTGCCAGACTTTTTTTCGAGACCGAAAGGTAGTACCTGCGTACCAGTTCTTCTCTGGCAGGTAAAGACTCCTCGCGAAAGACGTTACGCATCACGTCGCGAAGCTCTGGGGGCAGGTGGCCCCAAACATCTTTACCATCGAGTCGGCTCTTGCCTGCTGGTTTCATCGGAGTCTGAGGGCCAGTCCCCTGAGCCTGAGCGCCGGGCTGTTCGCCTGGCTCTTGATTTTGAGCCATTTCCTGGCCTTGCTGCTGGCCCTTACGGCGTTGTTTCTGCTGCTGTTGCTGTTGAGACATCTTTCGCATCTGTTCGATGATCTGATCCATCGAATCGACGATTTCTTTCTGACGGCTGCGTGTGTCCTGACCGGTGTCGGGCTGGGACAGCCGCTTCTCTACATCACGCATCTTCTCAACCAATTGCTTCATCTTCGGGTTTGAAGGGTCGCCTCCCTCACCACCTGGACCAGGCTGACCTTCGCCACCACCGCCTTGCTGATCCTGATTTTTATCTTTGCGTTTCCGGCCCAGAATTTCTTCAAGTCTCTGATCCAACTCCGCATCGGGCTTGGTTTTGAGCTGGCTGATCCCACCGCTGGGCGGCTTGGGAAGTGTCGATTTTGGCTGCTCAGGCGTTTCGGATTTGCCCTTGGGCATATCGCCAGCACCTGGCTTGGGCTCACCTTTGGGCAGGGGCTTATCGTTCGAGCCTCCGCCGAGCTTTTTCAGGAGGTCATCAAGGCCTGAGTCTTCTTTTCCAAGATCCGCCGTCTTCTCCGATTTCCCGGAGGCTGGCTTGTCGGCGGGCGACGCTTTTTTCTCGACATCTCGCAGGAGTTTGTCCAGGGCATCATCCTGAGCCTGAACTCCTGATAATAAGCCTATGCTCATCGTTATAAGGGTAGCCAATGATCCAACTCGAAACAGGTTTCCAGTATTCATTGGGATCAATTCTCCCCATCGGATCGTTTGGGTTTGGAAAGGTCTCTCAGGAGGTCTGCCAGTCGGCCCTGCTCGGTTTTGAGCGATTCGAGGTCGGTTTTCTGTTCCAGGGTCAGCTTCTGGCCACCCTTTTCGATTTTGTCATATTCGCCGGTCCGGTTGTTAATCTCGGTCTGAAGTCGTTTGAGCATCTTGAGTTGGGCCACCGTGGGGATCCCATCACCTTCCTGCTGGCCACCCTGCTGCTGCTCTTCGCCTTCCTTTTGTTGCTGCTGTTGTTGCTCACCGTCTTTGGGCTTGTCCGGCTGAAGGCTGTCAATGAGTTGCTGAAGTCGTTCAGCAGCCGACTTTTCCGACGCCTGAGTGGGCTTGCCTGTCTCAAGCTGTTGGAGAGAGTCCGAGGCCTTCCCCATCGAATCCGCGGCTTTTTTCAGGATCAGAGAGAAGACAGGCACTCCATCGTCCATCCGCTGGGCCAGTTCCACAGTCTCCTGCTTAAGCCCGTCTTCGATCAGTCCCAAATTTCGCACCCCAGCCTTTTGGGGCAGGCTGAGAGAGCCTGTATCAGACTTCTTTTTGTCGTAGCCGACGGTCTCTTCCACCATCTTGGATTGACGTTCAGCCAGCGACTTGATCAGGTCTGACATCTTCGCAAACTGTTCCTGAGCAAGCTGTTCCTCAGCTTCCTGGCGGGCCTGTGCCAGCTCCTGCTCAGCCTCGTCGAGGTTTTTCAGGGCTTCTTCCTGATTCTGCTGAGCGGCGTCGGCATCATCGGCGTCCATTTTCTGCTGGGCCTGACCCATCTGACCAGCCGCCTTTTGGCCTGCCTGAGCCGCCTGGGAAGCTGATCTCATCCTCTGCAATTTCTGGAGCTGACGCTTGGCTTCCTCTTGAAGCTGCTGTTCCTGACGAGCCAGCTTCTGAAGTTCTGACTTACGCTTTGCGGCATCGGGCTGCTTGCCCGCCTCTTTGGTTTTGAGCAGGTTTTCCACCTGGGCACGCTTCAGATTCCGCATCTCTTCTTCCGCTTGTTTGAGCTGTTTGACAAGCCTCGAAAGCTCTTTTTCCTTGCGGTTCTGAATGTCGTCCGCAAGCTGCTTAACTTCTTTGAGGGCCTGCTCTTGCCCCTGACGTGCCAGTTTCTGAAG
>CAMBZY010000154.1 GCA_945872325.1 Candidatus Kuenenia stuttgartensis
CCATGAAATTAAAACGATCCACAGATTAGACAATGTTCGGCAGGATCTTTTTCGGTTTTGATCGACACATATCAGTTATTAGGATATCATTGAACAAACATGCGAAACTTGAAATTCCGGAGAGTGACCAGAAGTGGCGATACTTGCTCTAGACTTGCTGAAAAAGCCTGACATTTTAACCATCAAGCCTATTTATGTGGTCATGGGTGAGGATGCTTTCTTACGCGCTGAGTCGATTGTTGCCATCGAGAAGCTGACTTTCGCTGAAGATTCGGAGCGGATGGGGTTGACGAAAAAGTCGGGTGATAGTGCGATTCTTGCGGATGTTTTGGATGAACTCGCCACCCAATCGTTTTTTTCCCCCAAGCGCATGGTCGCCCTTGATCCTGCTGACGCATTCATCACAAAGCATCGGGCCGAGCTTGAAAAATATGCACAGAGGCCTTGTCAGGGCAGTGTTTTAGTACTGGCTGCCAAGCTTTTTCCAGCCAGTACAAAGCTCTATAAGTTCGTGGATAGCGTAGGACTTTTGATTGACGCCAGACCGCCCAATGTCGGTGAGATGGTGAGCTGGGTGATGGGCCGGGCCGCGCTTCATCAGACCAAGATTGATCGAGACGCCGCTGTGCTTATGACCGAACTTGTCGGCCCTGAGGCTGGCCTTCTGGATCAGGAACTTGAGAAGCTGGCGATTGCGACCCATGACGGTAAAAAAAGTGTGATCAAACGCGACGACGTGGCCAGGTACGTCCACTCTGGCCAGGCCGATTCCGTCTGGAACATGATCGAGCGAGCCACCACGGGCAATTCCGCTCAGGCTTTGGCCGATCTGGACGCTCTGATTTCGTCCGGAGAGAATCCCGTCGGGCTACTCGCCGCGATGTCTGTCACATTACGTAAGCTCAATCATGCCGGTTTGTTACGTCATAGAAAGGTTGAAGCTCAAGAGGCATTCCGCGAAGCTGGTTTTCCAGGGTTCCAGAAAGTGATTGATGCCGGAATTGCGCAGCATCGCCACCTTGGGCCAAGGCGTGTGAATGACTTGCCGGGCGTGTTGATTCAGGCGGATCTGGACTTAAAGGGCTGGTCAGATCTGACTCCAAGAACCGTCATGGAACGTCTGATCGTCAAATTGGCCCAACCACGTCAGGACTGACCCGGAATGTCATTACCACACAAATCACGGTTTCAAGGGCTGGATCACTGTTCAGCGAAAGCCGATGAAATTCTGGCTGGGCCGCTGTCCGATGGCTCGCAATGGCCGGATGACCGCCGATGGTGGCTTCAACTTGGTTTCAACCTCGGCAGGTTCAGCGAGCTTTCAGGTGAAGGCCGTTCCGTTTGGGACAACTGGAAAGAGGCCATTGAAACCAAAGACTTCAACCGGCTTGAGCAATTGGTCAAACAGATGAAAGACCTTGCTGTCGAAGAGAATTTAAGAGAGTCGGATTGAGCGAATCGGCGGTTTCAGGCATAGTAGTCAAATCTCGACTTGCTTCGCATTTTCTGATTGGATCAAGGATCGTTCCACAATGCATACCAGATTGCTCCGCATCGTCATTTGCAGGCTGGCATTTGCCACCTTGATCACGACTTGTTTCTCTGCTGTCCAGGCGCAGGAGAACGCTCCATCACAAGAGTCATGGGACGCGATTTTTATTGGAGGCAAGCGGGTAGGCTCGGTTTATACGAAGGTCACTCCTCTTGAAGAGAAATCGAAGAAGTACCTGCGTGTAGAAGTCACTACGAGCCTTTCTTTTAAGAGACTTAACGACGCTGTGACCATGCGTCAGCGATTTGGAACGATCGAAACACCTGAAGGTGAAGTCCTGCGAATCGACACCCGCACAAACAGTGGCGGGGGAGAGATGCGGACCTTTGGCGATCTGGACGAATCCGGCTCGCTCAATCTGACCATGGAAGGCAATGGCCAGAAAAAGACGGAAAAAGTCGCCTGGAACAAGGATGTGAGAGGCCCATATGCCGTGGAGCAGAGTCTGGCACGTTCATTGATTAAGCCTGGCGAGGAACGAACCCTGAAAAGCTACGTGCCAGACCTCAATAAAATCATTACCATCAAGCTCTTATCGCAAAAGATCGAGCCTGTGGAGCTGGGTGGAGGGATCAAGCGCGACCTCCTGCGGGTGGATTCGCAAGTGACCACTCCCGATGATCGCAGAATGCCTGAGCTTGACACCACTTATTGGGTGGATGAAGGTGGCCAGATCCTGAAGACGTTCACGGATGCATTTGGTGGTTACATCACGTATCGAACCACGAAAGCCAGTGCTGAGGCTCCGATTACGTCTGAGCGACTGGACCTGCTGGCGACTTCGATCATCAAAACCAGCACCCCGATCAAGAGCAGCGAGACAGTGCGTCAGGCGAAATACGCCTTGAAGTCGAACGATATCGCGCTTAAGGAATTGCTCCCTGACGACATTCGACAGAAGCTGTTGCCGAATGCGGATGGGAAGACGGGAACCATGGAAGTGACCACTCAGGACCGTTCCTCAGGCAATCAAGGGCCAGAGAAGGTGGCGGATGAATACTTTCAGCCATCTCCGTTGATCAATTCCGACGATTCGCGAGTTCAGGAGATCACAAAAACGGCGACCCGTGGAGTGACCGACGAATGGGACAAGGTGGTGGCTCTGAACAACTGGGTCTCACGCAACTTGCGACGCAAGAACTTTGCCGTGGCGTTTGCACCGGCTTCATCCGTGGCCCGCAACCTTTCGGGCGACTGCACTGAACACAGCGTTTTGCTGGCCGCCTTGTGCCGCGCCGCTGGAGTAGCGACAAAGACTGTTGTAGGGGTTGTTTATGTCGATAGTCTCGGCGGATTTGGATTCCATATGTGGAACGAAGTTTATGTGAATCGGCGCTGGGTGGCCGTAGATGCGACGTTCAGGCAGTCAGAGGTCGATGCCACTCACATCAAACTTGGCGAGGCAAGCCTTGCCAGTGTTGCGCCTTACGAGTCGTTTCTGACAGTGGTTCGAGTCTTCAATAAGCTGACGATTGAACCCTTAGAAACCCAGTAAAATCGCACTCAATCGTCAAAGATTCCCAGGTCAGGGCCAAATTCACAGTTAAAATCCGCATAAGCGTTCGATTCGGACTTGTGGATTCAGCTTGGAACTGATAAAAACATAAATTCCAGAACAAGGAAGTGAAGCACAAGTCGCTTTACTGGCATTCGACCAGCAAAGTTAGTGATGAGATTTGTGGCAATCACATGGCCCGTGACATTAAGGCGATCGATCAAACTATGCCTGTTCAGCTGACTCTGCCTGAAATTGGCCAATCGACCGAACTGAATGGAAAATTTGATTCACGATCAATCGATGAATCGATTGACTCGGCCATCGCGTGGCTGCTGAAAGAGCAAAAGTCGGATGGACACTGGTGCGCAGAACTCGAAGGCGACACCATTCTGGAATCCGAATATATCCTGCTCATGGCCTATTTGGGCCGGCATAAGTCGCAGGAATGCGTCCGATCTGCAAAGTACATGCTCACGCTTCAGAACAGCGAAGGTGGGTGGTCGATCTATCCAGGTGGGCCGACCGAGCATTCCGCCACTGTAAAAGCGTATTACGCTTTGAAACTGGCCGGTTTTTCGATCGACGAACCAAGAATGGTCAAAGCCCGCGAGCTGATCCTATCTCACGGTGGGGCCATGCGATGCAACAGTTTTACGCGATTTTATCTCGCCCTGCTCGGCCAGATCCCTTACAGTGACACCCCTTGCGTACCCCCTGAGCTGATCTTCCTGCCCAAAAAGCTCCCATTCTCGATCTGGGCCATGTCCGCGTGGACTCGGGACATGGTGGTGGCCCTTTCGATCATGTCTGCCCTCAAGCCGTGCCGTAAACTGGTTGGTGCAGAGGCGATCGAAGAGCTGTTTGTCCCAGGCGTGAAATCGACTCCTGACCTTGGCCCCAAAGGCCTGACCTGGAAACGGTTCTTTTACTATGCTGACAAGGGCTTGAAAGTCTACGAGAAAGTGGCTCCGAAGTTTATCCGAGGCCGTGCTGTGACAGCATGTAAGCGTTGGATGCTGGAGCACATGGAGAATTCTGACGGATTTGGAGCCATCTTCCCACCGATGGTCTACACGGTGATCGCCCTCAAGGCACTGGGCTATTCGGACGACCACTCGCTGCAGCAATGGGCACTGAGCAAGCTCGAAGAGCTTTTGATCGAAGAAAAAGGCCTGATTCGAATCCAGCCCTGCTTCTCGCCAGTCTGGGACACGGCGATAGCTGCCATTGGTGTCTCCGACGGAGATCTATCTGGCGAGCACGAGTCGATGAAAAAGGCGACCCGTTGGCTTCTCGACAAAGAGATTCGAGTCAAAGGTGACTGGCAGTTTCGTGGCCCTAAAAATGTCGAGCCGACCGGCTGGCACTTCCAATACGCCAACCAGTTTTATGCCGATATTGACGACACCGCCATGGTCCTTCTGGCCCTTCAGCGCGGCCCCAAGGCCGATTCCGAAGAGATCCAAGCCGCAACTCGCCGAGGCGTGGCCTGGCTTTTGGGCATGCAGAATCGTGATGGGGGCTGGGCCGCTTTTGATATCAACATTGATAATGAAGTGCTGACACAGGTTCCATTTGCAGATCATAACGCCATGCTTGATCCAAGCTGTGTGGATATCACTCTGCGGATTGTCGAACTACTGGGTGTGCTGGGATATGATCGCAATCACCCTTCGATTCTGAAGGCACTGGACTATCTCTGGAAAACCCAGGAACCGGAAGGCTGCTGGTTCGGCCGCTGGGGTGTGAATTACATCTATGGCACCTGGCAGGCTTTACAGGGCCTGAAGGCGATTGGATTCCCGTTAGACGACCCTCGTGTCCAGAAAGCTGTATCATGGCTTAAAGCTGTACAGCAAGCGGATGGAAGCTGGGGGGAAACCTGTGCCAGCTATGACGACCCCTCGTTAAAAGGGACCGGCACGGCCACAGCCTCTCAAACAGCCTGGGCACTTTTGGGTTTGATCTCAGCGGGTGAGGAGCAGAGCGGGGCGGTTCAACGAGGCGTCGGCTGGCTTCAAACCCACCAATCAGATGATGGTGTCTGGAACGAGCCTGAGTTCACCGGCACAGGCTTCCCCAAGGTCTTTTATCTCAAATACCACTACTATCGAGCTTATTTCCCGTTGATGGCTCTAGGCCGATATCGCAAAGCCCTTGGTGGTTTGAGCGAACCGAAACAAACCGAAACAGAAGCGATTGGCGAGCGGGCTCGACAAGTTGCTTCCCCCCTTGGTCAATCGTAGAAGACGTACTCTCAGACTTTTGATCGATTCCAGGGTTTGTTTCCAGGCCCGGGAATCTAGGCCCAAGCAATTCGCGGAAACCTTCAGATCCATTTCGAATTGTGACTCATACGCCCTGGAAGGATAACGGCGAAAACCATGCGATTTCCTCTGTCGATGACAATGCGGATTGGTTCCTATGTGGCCCGCAAGAAGCTGGTCGGGGCCAAGAAATACCCGATGGTGCTGATGCTTGAGCCTCTGCACGCCTGTAACCTGACATGCACGGGCTGTGGTCGGATCCGCGAATATGACACGCACATCAAAGAGCGTCTTTCGATTCAGGAATGCCTTGACTCTGTCGACGAATGCGAAGCCCCGGTGGTTTCCATCTGTGGTGGAGAACCCCTGATCTATCCCGGGATTGGCGAACTGACGGCCAAGATTCTCGAACGCGGCAAAGTGGTTTATCTCTGCACCAACGGGATGTTCATCCGCAAGAAGATTGGGGAGTTCAAGCCTTCCAACCGGTTCTTCTGGAATGTCCACCTCGACGGACTCAAAGCATCGCACGACCTGGCTGTGGAACGCGATGGGGTATACGACGAAGCTATTGACGGAATCAAATGTGCAAAAGAGCAAGGCTTTCTGGTCTGCTCCAACACCACCGTCTTCACCGAGACGGACATGGGCGAACTCGACCAACTCTTCACACACCTGACAAGCCTTGGTGTGGATGGGTTTATGATCGCCCCAGGCTATGAATATTCGGCCGTTGAAGTGCGCGAGATTTTCCTCAACCGAGAGATGATCCGCACCAAGTTCAAGCAGGCTGAAGCCATGTTCAAGAAGCATAAATTCAACACCTCGCCCATCTATCTGGAATTTCTCCAGGGCAAGCGCGAGATGCAGTGTACCGCCTGGGCCAGCCCCACCCGGAACATTGCCGGCTGGAAAGGCCCGTGTTATCTGATTACAGATATCCACCACAAAAGCTATAATGACCTGATCAACAATACGGACTGGGACCAGTACGGCTACGGCAAGGACCCGCGCTGCGAAAACTGTATGTCGCACGTGGGTTATGAAGTGGCGGCGGCCGTGGGTGTGAATAACAAGCTGGGCGATACCTTCAAGATGCTCGCCTGGCAGTTCCTATGATCATTCAGGGTGAATGGGGTAACGCATGAACGGCCAGTCGGAAAATCGGGAATCCGAGGGCCGTTATAAAGCCATTGCGCCCGCCCCTCACCGCGCGGATATCGGGATTGTCGCAGCCCTGCCCATGGAGACCGCTGAACTGATGGACCACCTCAAAAAGGTCCGGAAGTACAAGGCCCAGGGGCAGACCGTTTTTGAAGGTATCCGGGAAGGCCGGGTGGTGGCCGTGATCCATAGCGGGATGGGGTGCGACAGGGCCAGAAAGGCTGCGGAACACCTCATCTTTGGGCACCGTCCATACTGGATCATCCAGCCCGGCTTTGGCGGTGCTCTTGATCCGTCTTTAAAATCTGCCGATGTGATTCTCCCGACAGAAGTCGTGAACATGGCAGGCCAGTTGGTCGAGGTTCCGATCCGTCCTGAGTTGCTCCCGGAAGGGATCAGTACAGGCCGGTTACTGACTGTGGACAAAATCCTCAGAAAGTCATCCGAGAAAGCTGAGTGGAGAGATAAGTCAAGCTCCATTGTGGTCGACATGGAAAGCTATGCCGTTGCAGAACTTTGCCAATCCTTAAATCTCCGATGGGTCGGCCTGAGAGTTGTGACTGACACCGCCACCGACGAATTACCGCCTGAAATTCTGACCATCACAGGCCCCACCGGCGCGTTCCGTCTGGGAGCCACCCTTGGAGCACTCTGGGCCAGGCCGGCGGCCATCAAAGATCTTTTAAAGCTGCGTGAATCGGCTCAGATTGCATCCGAAAAGATCGCTCACTATGTCGGTCACCTTATTGACGCATTGCCGATCCCGTGAGCTTTAATATTCGAGATCTGAATGATCGCTCGATATGTTTAAAAGGAAATTGGTCGATGAATTGCATCTTGAAACTCACCCTGATCATCGTTTTCACCAGCTTGCCGATTCAGGCCCAATCGACTGAAGCCCCGGATCTGGTTCGATTGCCGTACAACAATCCCGGCCTTGTCGTGGATTTGGGAGTTGGCCTTTGGGCTGAGCCTTTGCCGATCGACTTTGATCAGGATGGAGACCGGGATCTGGTGGTCGTTTG
>CAMBZY010000155.1 GCA_945872325.1 Candidatus Kuenenia stuttgartensis
TGCAATATCTGTGCCAAGGTTTGCCCTCCGCAATGTATCTGGATGAGTCAGGCCCACAGCCCTGAAGGCAAGCCAGTGACACTTCCGGAAGAATACTACATCGATATGGATGTTTGTATGAACTGCGGAATGTGCTCAGAATATTGCCCATTTGACGCGATCAAAATGGACCATAATTTCGAACTGTCAAATTATGAGCGTCACCAGACACACATTTACTCGCTCCAGGACCTCCTGGTTTCGAGTGAATTTTATGCGAAGACCCATCCAGATGCCTACGCCAGCCCTGAAGAGGTGGCGGAACGTGGCAAGGTAACGAAGAAGAAAGATCAAAGGTTGCAGAAAGCTTTGCAACTCTCACGCGGCTGATGAGCGATTTTTTCCAGAAAAAGGCTCATTTCACTTGTGAGTCTGTGAAAACCTCTGTAGCATAGCGTTCAAAGCGTTTAAAGACTGAACATCATCCACGATACCAGGCTAAGAGCGAAACGAAGATACGATGATTCCCCGACCGAAAACTATGGAACCGACCTGGGCGCCCGGCACTCGTGTGAGAGTGACGCATCACGTCCGTGTTGGGCATCGTCAATGGACGACGACTCGCGAGGGTACCGTTCTCTCTGAATCTCTTCGTCCGATTGGCGGGATGGAGATGGGTGCCAAGGCGGCTGCCCTGAATCAGCCGACTCTGAGACTGAAAGCTGACGATGGTGAGATCACCGTGGTCGCTATCGACGGTGGGACGAAAATCGAAGCGCTTTGACGGGTACGATCTGAAAGGTCAATTGGTGTCATGGTATATAACTACATCTTCATCGGCCTCCTGATTCTAGTGGCAGCACTCTTTGCTGCCGGTCCTCTTCTGGCTGTTGCCTTTCTGGCACCCAAGAAGAAGTCCGTCACCAAGTCGCAGACGTATGAGTGCGGTGTTTTGACTGTCGGCGAAAGCTGGGTCAAATTCCGGATGCAGTATTACCTCTACGCCATCATGTTCGTACTCTTCGATATCGAGACCGTTTTCCTCTATCCCTGGGCTGTCAGCTATGGCGGTCTCGGATACTTCGCTCTCATCGAAATGATCATCTTCGTGGCCATGCTACTTGTCGGTCTGGCCTATGCATGGGCTCGTGGGGCCCTTCGCTGGCAGTGACTCGATCGTTTAGTCGATCGTTCGGAACCTATCTTTCTGCGTGATTTTGGGCCTACATCGAGGTTAGACGCGTGTCTCTGACAGACTTCATCGCTCAATCAGAACTGACGCCACTGCTGGCTCAGCGAATGTACTACGACCAAGTCAATCTCTGGCTCTGGTTCCGCTGGGTTCTCTACCTCTTCGGCGGCTTCTTTGGCGTATTCCCGCTGATCGTCGCCTACATGGTTCTCGCTGAACGTAAGCTGGCTGCCCGATTCCAGGACCGGATCGGCCCCAACCGCGTTGGACCGTTTGGCCTCCTCCAGCCATTCGCTGACTTCATCAAACTCATCATCAAAGAATGCATTCTGCCCATCGGCGCCAATAGTTTCGTGCACCTTCTGGCCCCGATGCTCACTTTGATTTCAGCCTTTCTCGTGCTCGCCGTCATCCCATTTGGGATCGGCCTGGCGCCAGTTGACCTCCCGGGCGGACTCCTCTACATGGTCTCCGTCTCGTCGATCTCAGCTCTTTCCATTTTTCTGGCTGGCTGGTCAAGTCGTAACAAGTTCTCCCTGCTCGGGGCCATGCGTGGCGTCGCCCAGCTTGTGAGCTACGAAATTCCTCAGGTCATGTCCATCGTTCCAGTCATCCTATGGGCCGGCAGCTTGAGTATGGTTTCGATCGTTCAGACCCAGCAATACGACCAAGGCTGGTTCTTGTTCAGCCCTCCAGGAATTCTTGGTTTCATGCTGCTTCTGATCACCAGTATTGCTGAAGTCAACCGGGCCCCGTTCGACTTGCCTGAAGCAGAATCTGAAATCATCGCCGGTTTCCACACAGAATATTCCGGCATGCGTTTCGGCCTCTTTTTCCTTGGAGAGTACCTGAACGTTTTCGCCGTCTGCTGCCTGATCACGACACTTTTTCTTGGTGGTGGTAGTCTGCCGTTCCAGGGTTATTTTGCTGGTGAAGCCAAGCACATGCTGGCTGCTCCGTTTGATGCCTCCAAGCAATCCACTTTAAAGCTCAATGCATCTCACGAATTTCCAGCGAACCCAGGGACCGGCTTCCGGATCAATGTAACTAACACTCAAGGCCAGACAGAAGCATTTCAGGTCGACCACCGCGTTGGCAATGAACTGGTTTTAATGGCCAACCGTCCCGTTGATTTTCAGGCTCCAGCCAACTCGATCATCACCGCCTCATCGAGACAGGACTACACAGGTCCCTGGCACATTGCGAATCTGATCATGATTCCGGTCTTCATGTCCAAGGTCTTCCTACTCGTCTTTGTGATGTTCTGGATCCGAGCCACCCTGCCCCGGGTACGGGTTGACCGACTCATGAGTTTTGCCTGGAAGACGATGGTTCCTTTGGCGATTGCGAATATCTTCCTGGCCGCGATTTGGTTCGAGATTGTGGTTCGTCCTGCCGGCGGTTTCCAGCAGAAGTTGATTGGATGGCTTGTCACAGGGCCACTGACCATTGCTGCCGTTTCCGTTGTCTTCCGCCTGAATCGCAACACATATAAGTCTAACGACCCTGATCGCCGCCCGACCTTGATCAGTCGAACTGGCGAATCTCTGCTGGCAACCTCCAATCAAGGCAAGTAAACGGTTGGGGTTTGTTAACCCCTGCGACCTTTCTCTCTCTCACGATTTTGATGACCACCTGACTAGAGGATTCGTTCCGTGATTCAAGCCCTTTTCATCGCCCTGTCGGCCTTCGGCCTCTTGATGGCGCTGGGGACGGTCTTCGCCAAGAACCTGGTTCATGCAGGCCTCTATCTGGTCGCCTTCTTCTTCATCGTTGCATGCCAGTTCGTGATGCTTGAAGCCGAATTCATGGCAGCCATTCAGGTTCTGATTTATATCGGTGCCGTAGCGGTCCTTCTGATGTTCGGGATCATGCTCACACGCAACATTCAGGGCGATGATACCACCATCGTGACCAAGCAATGGCGATTACTTGGGATTGGTGCTGCTGGCTCGGTTTTGATCGTGCTCGTTCTTGCGATCAATTCCTACGAACCCTGGACAGCACTTGCTGTTCGCCCGGAATTTCCAGTAAAACAATCCACGACGACACCACGCGGTCAAGCGATCATTTCGATGACTCCTGCAGTTGGTCGTGAGATGATGACTCGATACGTTGTCCCATTCGAACTTGCCGGCCTCCTTCTGACCGCCGCTCTTGTGGGTGCCGTTGTTCTGGCCCAATATGACAACGCTGATGAGGCCGAAGCTTTGGCTGAATCATCCAAGCAATCTGCAACCACTTCCTGACCTGAATTCAAAGACTCATCCTGAGGCTTTTTGAGCGAGACGCCCCGACGCCATGACCCAGCAAATTCCACTCACCTGGTTCCTTTACTTCGCCTCCGCGTCGTTCGCCATCGGATTGATGGGCGTTTTGATGCGCCGAAATGCGATTGGCGTTCTCATGGCGATTGAGATCATGCTCAATGCCGCCAATGTCAATTTCGTCGCTTTCTGGCGGTACGGAACTGCTCCGGCAGGTGAAGGGCCACTCACAGGTGTGATGATGGCACTTTTTGTGGTGACCATTGCCGCAGCCGAAGTGGCTGTGGGGGTGGGTCTGATCCTACTCTGCTACAGACGTTGGCGATCCGCCGACGTGGAAGAATTCGACGGCCTCTCAGGCTGATTCTGAATTTTGAAGAACGACCAAACGAACGTAGACATTTACGGACAATCAACCGCCAATCTCACGACGATCACGGGACCACCATGCCATCCGGCCTTTCTATCCAAGACTTCGTGATTTTCAGCCCCGTCATCCTATTGACCATCTGGGGGCTGTTGTCACTGATCTTCGACCTGACACTGCTCGCAGGGCAGGACCCCACCACCCGTAACCGGGCCCTCGGCATGTGGACTCTGGCCGGGCTTGTGGGATCGCTCGTGCTCAGCCAATTTCTGTCCTATAAATTTATGGGACCATCCGCCGGAACCGATCCACAGATCTTTTTTGGCAGTCTCAATGGAGGCGTTCTGTTCATCCAGTTCACCTCTCTGGTCATCCTCTTCGCAGTCCTGATCACATGCCTCTCCATGGTCTGGAACTTCACCAGCCACTGGGGCGAATATTATGCCATGCTAATCTGGTCCTCTGTCTCGATGATCTTGCTGATTGCCGCAGAAGATCTCCTGACACTTTTCCTCGCCCTTGAAACCATGACCATCTGTCTCTACCTGATGACAGCCATGGAAAAGTCCAAACAACGATCTGCCGAAGCCGGCCTCAAATATTTCGTCTACGGATCCGTCTCCTCAGCCCTCTTTCTCTTCGGCATTAGCCTGGTCTATGGGATGACCGGTACCCTCTCGATCGCTGAGATCGGCCATATCCTTTCCTCCACAGAAAAGCCTGGCCTGACTGGGAACGTGGTCGGAGGTGTGGCCGTCCTGATGATTCTGGTCGGATTCGGATTCAAGGTGTCAGCCGTTCCGTTCCATCAATGGGCCCCTGACGTCTACGAAGGAGCTCCGACTCCTGTTTCCGCATGGCTCGCCTCTGGATCAAAACTGGCCAGCCTTGTGGCCATGGTAAAAGTCATGGGCGGCGGGCTGGGATCATGGGCATCAACCAATAGTCCCACATCGCCGGGCTGGGTTGGGCTTTTAGCTCTGATATCAGCTGCAACAATGACTTATGGCAACTTCGCAGCCCTTGGTCAAACCAACTTGAAACGACTTCTGGCCTACTCATCCATCGCTCATGCTGGCTACATGCTGGTCGGTGTGATTGCTGTGGGACTGAGCACCGAGCCTGAAGAGGCTGCTGCTGCCCTGTTTTTCTACCTCGTCGTTTACGGTCTGACCACCATCGCCGGGTTTGCTCTGGCAGCCTGGATTGATCGCGATCGCGGTACTGAAGAAGTGGAAGACTTAAACGGACTTGCCCGTCGTCACCCGTACATCGGCGTGGCTGTTTGTATCCTGATGCTCTCCATGATCGGAATTCCTCCGACTGCCGGCTTCTTTGGTAAGCTGTACATGTTCATGGAAGCCCTGAACGTGGGCGGAACGGACAAAGTCACGATGGTCGGCCTCGTCGCCCTCGGCCTGTTCAACAGCGTGGTTTCTGCCTTCTACTACATCCGAATCTTGAAGGCCATGTTCTTCCGCGAATCTGATCGGGCTGACCTGAAACCGATGGGCCCTGAGATTGCACTTCCGCTTGGCCTCGGAGCGGTCCTGACTCTCTTCTTCGGCTTCAATTCCTCGATCTTGCTCAGCGACATGGAATCCGTCTCCCGCAGTGGCCTCCACTTCACTCAGAGATCCGTGAATCCTGACGGTTATAACGTTCCGGCCCCTGGTGTTGTGAAGCCAGCCGCTTTAAAAGAAGTGGCCAAACCTGCTCCAGTTACCAAACCAGCCCCGGCGGCTAAATCGTCCGCAACCACGACCAAGCCTGCGACTCCTGCAAAACCGGCGACTGGCGTGCCGGCTGCGGCACCAAAGTCATAACACGCATGGTTTTGACACCACTTTGAACCGGCTGACCAAATTGGCAGCCAATCGCATTCATCATCTGCTCACGGATATTTTCAGAGGCTCTCGAACATGGCGATTGTCAACAACCTTCAAAAATGCCTGGAAAGTCCCTACCTCTTTGAAGACGCTGACGCCCCTTCCCGCGTCCCGGCCCTTCTGAATCTGGCTGCCGACCGACTTGAAGCCGCCACAAACATCCTCACCTACAATAAGGGTGATAAGGCCGACGTCATCTTCCTGTCTTACGAAGCCATGTTTTCCTGCATGAGAGCACTGGTTTACAGCAAAGGTCTGCGTGAATATGGAATGCGTTGCCTGATGATCGCCACCGAAGTGCACTACGTAAAGACAGGTCTGCTCGATAGCTCGCTGATCCAGAAATTTCAGCAGCTTCAACAGCTCAAATCCAAGCCTGAAGAAGCCGTGGAAATCTCTTCCGCTTTTGTTAAGCGTACTCTGGAACTCCTCACAGCCGCTCAGGCTGCAAAGTCTGCCTAATCTACAAGGCTTGACTGCGTTGATTCCAATTTTATGAACCAATCCACCAGCACCGACTCCAATCTGGCACGTGGTGATGGATTCAAAGCTTTTCGAGTGAAAGGATTCGGCCGTTACTGGTTCGGATCCGTCGCTTCTATACTTGGTCAGCAGATGCTCTCCGTAGCCATTGGCTGGGAGCTTTATGAAGTCACTCGATCCGCAACAGCTTTAGGCTTGGTGGGCCTGGCTCAGGCGATCCCGATTGTGGGACTGGCACTCTGGTCAGGCTCGCTCGCTGACCGCTATAACCGGCGAAATCTGGTTTTGATCGCCCAAGCCATGATGGCCACTTCTGCTGCTACAATGGCCTTGGTCTCAAGCCGAATACTGGTTATCCCCAATATTTTGGCCGTCCGATTTGCCAATCGAATCATCTCAGCCATCGCCGTCGGTTTGGGCGAATCCAGCAGCACGTTTGATGATCCTCGTCTGCCCGTTTTTTTTCTCCTTCTCTTCACCATCGGAATCTCAAGGGTTCTGAATAATCCTTCACGCGTGGCGATTGTTCCCAGGCTCGTACCAGGCGATGCCCTCACAAACGCGGTCACCTGGAACTCCTCTGCCATGCACATAGCAGCCACAATCGGGCCCGCCGTTGGTGCCCTGCTTGTGAGTCTTGCCTCGCCTTCGAATTTCCAATACGCCACAGCCTACACTGCCGACTTCATCGGCGCGCTGGTCATGTTCGTCGCTTTCTGGGGCTTGCCCAAAGAGGTTGGCGAACCGATGAGAAAAGCTCCAAGTCCAACTGGTACCGAAAGATTGAACTGGCTGGATGGCGCCCGTCACGTTTTTCGCGAACGCGTTCTCATCGCTTCCATCACGCTCGACATGCTGGCTGTCCTGTTCGGCGGATGCACCGCCTTGCTCCCGATCTTCGCTCGTGAAATCCTTCACACCGATGTCGTCGGCTACAGCTGGCTCCGTGCAGCCCCTTCGATTGGAGCTTTTTCCATGGGCTTTTTCCTGGCCTATCGCCCCCCTCGAAATCACGTTGGTCTCACCTTGATGTTCTCCGTCGTGGCGTTCGGCCTGGCGACTCTTGGCTTCGGCCTATCAAAAAATTACGCCCTGTCGATCTTTATGCTCGGGCTTTTGGGAGCGTTTGATAATATCAGCGTCGTGATCCGCAATACTCTGGTTCAAATGCGTACTCCCGACGAACTCAGGGGCCGTGTCTCCGCTGTCAACGGAGTATTCATAGGCACCTCCAACGAACTCGGAGCCCTTGAATCAGGCTTCACAGCGGCCATGTGGGGGCCTGTCC
>CAMBZY010000156.1 GCA_945872325.1 Candidatus Kuenenia stuttgartensis
GATAGACCAGTATGGCCTCTTCCAGTGGTTCGTCGAGCAGATTTGTCAGACGACCAGTGACACGGTCGGTTCCTGTTCGGGTCAAGTCTGGACGAACCGGCGAAATGGCTTGTCCGGGAGCCATCCATCGACCTTCCAGAGACTTGGTCGACCAGATCGGAATCCGCAACGCCTCGAGCTTTTGAACCCCGTTCAGGCCAGCATACCGATACCTTGCTGTGGAAAGGTTTAAAGTGCTTGGACGGCCGGTACCACCCAGTGCATCGTCAGGACTGTCGAACCAACTGGTTGACTGATAAATGATGTCCGAGATCAAAGCCGGGGCCTCACTCACGATCGGCTTTTCAGCCGATTTCGCAGTGGCTGGTGCAAAACTGGCGTCGTAATCGGCATTGATCGGGCTGAAGATCGAGGCTACGCTCCAGCCACGGCTCGATTTACCGACATAGTCGATATCGAGGACGTCAATCTTGTTGATCCGCAAATCCTGACCCTTCATACGATAGGTCAACAGATAAGTTCCGGTGGTGATGGCAATCACAATCAATGGGAATGTCAGCCAGGTCAGTTCAGGCTTCTTGATACCATATTTGACCAGCAGATAATCGCCAGGGCCGATCGCCACCAGGTAGCCTAGAATCAAGGAGACAACCAGCCCGAAACCAACCACTTTGATCCCCTTGAACTGGTCGATCGAGGATCGAACCAAGGCCGCCATATCCCCAGCAGAGTTCTGATAAAAACTGCCGCCTTTGGATAAAGGATCGTTTGTCGCAGCATCGGCGGTATCCGTGAGCTTTCGTTTCAGCTCCAAAGCCTTAGCCCAGAAAAGGGTTCGATCCCTCCAGGCAGCGAAAGGGCCGTCATGAACATCGACTCCGACCAGTGTGACCCGGCCGAATCCGTGCACCCCACGGACAAGAATTGGAGAACTGGAAGCCGTATCGACCACCATTCCTGCTCGTTCAGAAATCCGTTCAAATTTCGTCACGGTGATCGCTTTGCCGGTGCCCACAATCGGGTTGCGTGATCCGACAAGCGATTCAATCGCACCCAGATCGAATGCCCGGGTGCTGCCTGAAGGGATCGCTGGGAGAAGATCTTTAAGGCTGGAATCCAGCAAAGCCTGACGCTGTCCGGCAGCGACAATCACAAGGTGGCCACCGTCAGCGACCCACGCCTTGAGTGCGCTGGCCCGGCCCGTGTCGATTGTGTTCAAGACTTCGGGGTTCGAGGTGTCCAGAACAATCGAATCAAGCGATTCCAAACCCTCTACACGGGCGGGTAAACGGCTGGCTGTAAGGCTTAAAATTTCGAGATTCTTCTGGCCATTCTGGTTGATTGAAGTCAGGCCAGAAACCATCGGCAACTGATCCACCCCAGAGGCAGGCCCGATCACGCCGACGGTCCGAACGGCGGCTTCGATCACATTCACCCCATCCAGTGGGAATTCTTTGGCGACACCTGTGGATCGGCCATTCTCGTCGACCACTCTGGCCAGAATCCGTGGCATCATCTGGCCTGGATTGATGAGGCTGGTGTAGGTGGAAAGCTGTCCTGGGCCAAGCTGGATCTTGGTCTCAAAAACGGTCTCGATTCCGTCCGGATCATCGGTCAGGATTTGCAGGCTTCCGCTGAAAGCGGTCGGACCGTTTTTCAAGTCGACCCGGATCGGGTTGAACTGGCCGATTCGCAGAACGGACCGTTCAGGCGCGGCAACGCCCGCATCGATTCGTTCGATCACCATGCGGTCTGACTGTGCCTGGGCGACCGAAACTGAAACAGTGATCAGGCAGCAGGCATAGAACCAGTCTTTGAACCAAAGGGGCAATTTCAGCATGTTGTCCAGTCCGGGTTCGGATCAGGTTCCATCACTTGGGATCGGGATATGGAAGGCTGTTACGTTTACGTTCACGGTTGGTCAAGGTTTCTCGGAAGGATCACATTTGCATGGAGCCTGAAGGCAGTCAGGGCAGCCTTGACCATACTTTTTTTCGAGGGCGAGGTTCAGGTCGATTCCCCGGATATTTGCAAGAGTTGCCAGCCAGGCCAGCACATCCGCCATTTCCAGAGCGAGCTCTTCGTCCGTTCCGCCACGCAAAGCCGATGCCAGTTCTCCGAACTCCTCTGTGAGCCAGAGAAAAGTCCCGGCATCGCCACGCGCTCGATCCTTTTCTCCGTACAGACGCTCCATCTCGGATTGGAGATGGTTTAAGGTCCACACAGCAGAATCAGGCTGGGAATGAGGCATTTGCTGGCACAGATCATCAAAAGTGAGTTGTTTCGAGAGAATGTTAGTATAGCCAAGGAGGTGTTGATTAGCCAAGTCTCATCAATCCGAAAGGTAACGCGAGAGTTGTAAACGGTTAAAAAATCGGTCTTCCAGTCACTAAATGATCAGGCGAGAAATAACTTCCAGTTTTGGGGTGATTGGGCTCCAGAGGAGATATCTATTAATAGCTATGTCCGAAGGACATCAACAGCCCCAAGCTGACGACTTCCCTCGCCTGGGCTCCAGAGGAGACATCTATTAATAACTATGTCCGAAGGACATCTGCCGCCCTCCCTCGCCAAGCCGGCTTGAGGATAGCCTCGGTTGGTTTTGAAAACCGGAAGTTATTTTTGGCCTGATCCTACGAACTCTGGCCTGAATGTAAGACTCTTTATAGTATATAGATCCGGAGTTTTTGCCTGAGTTGATCCCCGTGGATTCCTGGCTCGATGAAATACGAGAAAGCAGTTATGACTGGTGGGGTCATAACCGCTTTAAGGCTTGTGCAAGCCGTTTTTTTAGACGGTCTTACGACGACGGTATGCCAGTGCCAGACCTGCGGCACCAACTCCGAGCAAGGCCATGGAGCCGGGTTCAGGGACTGCGATTGGGTTTGCGGTACCTGAGATCAGGACCACCAGGCCGCTGGGGTTCAGACCTCCGACAATGGTGACGTTGCTGACTGTAAACTGAAGGGTGTTCAGTCCAGCCACAAAGCCTGAGCTGATCGAGAAGTTGTGCAAGCTGGCATACGCAGACGCACCTGTAATCGTAAACTCAGTGGCTACATTGTTTATAGACAAGGTGGAGCTGAGGTCGTCGACTGACCATTGGCCGGTCAGGACGGCTGAGGTTTCATCGAAACCGGTCAGGTCAAAGGTGGTTTGGTACACATAGTCACCCGTGGTTGTGGCTGCTGACATGGTTGCTACATCGGTGACAGGGCCGATCCAGCGGGCGGTTGATCCCGGATTCACCCATGCACTGACAATGGGAGGAGTCGTGTCTGCAACATAAGCACTGGTTGTAAAGCCTGAACCTGGAGGCACAGAGATTAAAGTGTAATGTGCGTCAACTGATCCTGTTGCAACTGTATTCCCGGCACTGTCTACTCCGCTGTTGAACAACGTTGGAATAATCGCTGATTTGACTTCCTGGTTTAGTCCTGCCATGACCATCATGACCGGAATGAGAAGGGTCCGCAAAATTTTCACCGATGCACCTCAATTTATGGATACTCGAAAGTACATCAAAACAATCCGATTTTGATGGACTTGCAAAACAACGAATCACTACTAACTCGTCCCCTGAATTTACAGAGACACCGTTAGAAGTGCAAACCAATTCCCCGTCACGTGTAAAATTATCAACAAAATCAAACAATGAAAACTTCTACCAACGGTTCTCGGCTTGACCGTAATTCTGATTCGATTTCGATTGGCAAGTCCGAATCAGAGGCTCTCTCAAAAGGAGTAAAAGACCGATACGGAACACTCGGAATCCGTATCGGTGAGTTGTTCAAAAAGAATGGATAAGCGTTTTATCGACCGACTTTGATGGCGCTTGTTGTGGTCAGAGCCGAGTCTGATTTTGGGCCAGGCAGTTCCGGCGCATCAGGGTCGGATTTATGAGTCAGCAGCTCGCTGAATTTGAAGCCGAGATAAGGCTGATTGGCGGCTGGTGAGCCATCGCTCCCAGCATGAGCGACCCAGAACTTCGTGGTGGATGTCTCAAAAAGTACGTTGTGAAGGTTCGAATTCATCGCCACTGGACGATCCATCAGCCGGATCGCTTTTCCAGCATCGATCTCACCGTGTGCCTCCTTCACGCGTTTGCTGAGCAGTTCGTAACGGTCGCCAGCGGAGAGGACCACTCCGTCCTTAACCGAGTGTGGGAGCAGCTTATGGGTTTCGCCCATCGCCACAGTCTTGAAAACTTCGGCGCCCGCTTCCATCCCAACGCCTTTGCCAGACTTCCCATCCGCAATGACGTAATAATATTCGCATGTACGGGGATTGTCGCGGAAGATCGAGACCGCTTGATCCAGAGTCTTTGCTTCCTGCAGAGCCCAACGCATCAAAACGGCCATCGGAACGCCCTGCCACTTGCCAAGCCCTCGGCCGCCCATCTCTCCCAGACTGATCTTCTCGGCGTTCATACCTGTCACACTGCCGATAAAACCAGCGTAAGTCACGTTCAGGAAAGGGACTTTGCCGTTCATTTTGCCAACCATCAGAATCGGATGTTCCTGCAATCGCCAGTCGCATCCATAGTCAAGGACACGGCCGTGATACATCTCGCCGTTCTTTGTTGCCGATCCAGCAAGCGCAAATCCCGAACAGTGAAACAGTTCAGGAATGAAGTTGCACGCAGCCACGTCTTCAAGAGGCACGCCCGAGCCATCGGCCAGGCCGCGAAGTTCGTCGGTATACCATTGTGGGATAAACTTTTTCTGGGTGGCCTGAATGCCTGCGATCAGCTTTTTAGGGCTCAGAAATTTGATCCCGTTCCACTCCATCTGAAGATCTTTCGATTTCACATCGAGCAGATAGCGAACCATTTCATGGACATTCTTCTTCAGCAAAGAGCCGTGCTGAAAGCCCATCTCATAAGCGGTGCCTTCGACATGCAAAACCTTGTGACCGCCAACTTCTTCGAGAAACCCTTTGCCACAGCGGGCAATCACTTTGCGATCTGTAGAGACGGCTGGTGCGACCTCAGACCGGGCCGCTTCTGGCTTTGGAGCTTCTGCCGCATTGAGGCAAGTACACGAAAGTGCAATTGTCATTATGGTCAGAGGCAAGGATGGACGCATTATCGGCAGAAATCGCATTGGAAAGCCTCTGGTAATCGGGCCTTTAGGGTTTTGAAGTGAATGCATGGATTCACTGGATTCTATAAAAAACTAGAACGGTCGTAAAGGCGTGTCGAAAGTGAAGTTCTACTAATTTTAACAATACCGGAATCATCAGGGCGATCTGGTTGTACAAATCGCCCTGATGTTATTGGGATAAAGCTGTTTTAAGAAATATCAGTTTTTCTTGACAGCGTCTTTGGCCACTTCTTTGACGGCTGCTTTGGCAGCGTCCACTTTTTCGCCAACAACTTTCTTGGCGTCCTCAACTTTAGCCTTCACTTCCTGCTTGACTTCTTCAGTCTTGGCCTTGACTTCCTGCTTGACTTCTTCGACCTTCGCCTTGACTTCCTGCTTGGCTTCGGTGACTTTCTCTTTCACTTCTTCTTTGACTTCGCCAGCCTTTTCGCGGACAGCGGCAGGAACATTTGGGGTTGAGACAGGCTTGCCTTCTTCCCCTCCACAGCCACTGATGAAAAGAGCCAGGCCCACTGTGCTGAGCAACATGCCGCTGACAGATGATCGCAGGTTGATGGTATTCATAAGAGTCCGTTATCCCTTGTGTTCTGGAGATCTTGTTTAGCAAATCAATGGATGATTTACCAGACCGGCGCGGCTTCCCTCTGAAAAGTGCGGTATCAGAGTCGTTTTTAAGAAAGTGCGTCGGACAAATTATTATACAATGGTTGTCAATCACGAATCCAGTCACTCAGAGCAAAATATTCCAGACAGTTTGAATCAAGCCTACAGAGTCTGTAATCATTATCGGGGCGTTGACTCAATTCCTTCTCATCCATATGATAGAATCCATCAAACTGTCCGAAAAATGTGATGATTCGTCACGGGTACCGTTCCTATCAGACTGCTCCGCCTGGTACCTGCCCTGGATCATTCTGTTCCCCTCCTGATTTACGCTTGCGGCGATTCCCCCAGATGTTTGGTCGTTCAGGCCAATTCCGTATTCTGGCGCGATCTGCCCGGAGAATTGATTCCCATGTCCTCAGGCTCCATCCAGTCCGTCTTGAACGAGACCCGCGTTTTTAATCCCCCCTCTGAATTCACCAAAGCAGCCCATGTTTCGAGCATGGAGCAGTACCAGCAGATCTGGGATGAGGCCAAAGCGGATCCGGATCAATTCTGGGCCAAAGTCGGAACCGACATGATCGACTGGTTCCAGCCATTCGAGAAAACGCTTGACTGGTCCAACGCCCCATTCGCCGAATGGTACGTCGGCGGGAAGCTCAATGCCGCCTATAATTGCATCGACCGCCACGCCAACGGCTCTCGCAAGAACAAAGCTGCGATCATCTGGGAAGGCGAACCAGGCGAACGCAGAGTCCTGAGATATCAAGACTTACTGCGAGCCACCAGCAAGTTTGCCAACGTCCTCAAGAAGCTTGGAGTGAAAAAAGGCGACACTGTTGCCATTTACATGCCCCTGATCCCTGAACTCGTCTTTGCCTGTCTGGCCTGTGCCCGCATCGGAGCCACCCACACTGTCGTCTTCGGTGGATTTTCGGCTGAGGCTCTCGCTGGCCGGATTCAAGACTCAGGCGCAACCGTCGTGGTCACAGCCGATGGCGGCTATCGACGCGGCAAAGTGGTTCCCCTTAAAGAGAATGCTGATGCTGCCGCCGTTCAGTGTCCAGGGCTGAGGAAGATGCTGGTCGTGAAGCGAACCGGCCATGAGATCCAGATGGAACCAGGCCGTGACCACTGGTGGCACGACCTCATGCACGCTGTCAGTGCAGACTGTCCTCCAGAGCCAGTCGATAGCGAGCACCCGCTCTTTATCCTTTATACAAGTGGTTCCACAGGCAAGCCCAAGGGCATTCTCCACACCACCGGTGGGTATATGGTGGGAGCAGCCTATAGCACCAAACTCGTTTTTGACCTCAAGGACGACGACACATACTGGTGCACGGCCGATGTGGGCTGGATCACTGGTCACACCTATCTGGTTTACGGCCCTCTGGCCAACGGGGCCACGATGGTGATGTATGAAGGTGCTCCGAACTGGCCTGATGAAGCCCGGTTCTGGAAGATCATCGAAGACTATCGCGTCTCGATCCTTTATACCGCACCCACAGCCATCCGCGCCTTCATGAAGTGGGGCGACCAGCACCCGATGAAGCACGACCTGACCAGCCTGCGCCTTCTGGGGTCTGTTGGAGAGCCGATCAATCCTGAGGCCTGGATGTGGTATCGCGAAGTCATCGGCGGTGGCCGCTGCCCGATCGTGGATACCTGGTGGCAGACCGAAACCGGGTCGAT
>CAMBZY010000157.1 GCA_945872325.1 Candidatus Kuenenia stuttgartensis
ATAAGGTGTGGGCCAAATCGGCCCATGATTCTCTATTGGATTTGGCTTGATCCTGTCCACTTCGGGTTTTTCGATACTCGCTTAATGCTTCATTCAAAGCCGTTTGCTCATCAGCCCGAGGCGATCTGGCAAATGCTTCCTGAAACATCTTTTGAATCCGTTGACTGTCGGATAAAGCAGAATCCTCGCGTAGTTCCCGTTCTGCCCAAAAACGAGCCTGGTCGATCACAAACGGGTCGTTTGCAAGTGCTAAAGACTGGGCAGGTAAGTTGGTTGCATTTCGCCGCCCAACCGATGAAAACGGGATCGGCAGATCAAAAACCGTCAAAAAGGTTGGTAGGAAATTTCGCCTGACCGTGGTGTAAATGCTCCGTCGGCCTGCTCCATCAAGAGGACCAGAATTTCCTGGACGGCCACGACCGACAATAAAATCCGTCAAGTGAACCGGTATCCCTGGCCCATATAATATTTTATCCAGTCGGCCTGAAACCGCCAGTATCGAGTCGCGAATCGCTTCCGCTTCAATCCGATGCAAGTTTGATCGATGAAGAAGAATATTCTCAGGATCTGCCGTTTCCGTTGCAGAGTCCTGCATCTTGGTGGTCATGGAAAATGTGCGTGATAATACAAGCCGCTTGAGGGCCGTCTTTGTACTCCAGCGGTCATCTCCTGTAAATGTCACCGCCAGATAATCCAGCAATTCCGGGTTGCTCGGACGCTGCCCAAGAATCCCAAAATTATCCGGAGTCGGAACAATCCCCCGGCCAAATACATGCTGCCAGAGCCGATTGACCCAAACACGTCCCACCAGCGGTTGATCAGGCCTGGTCAAGCTCTGGGCCAGCTCCAATCGGCCGCTACCTGAATTTGATAAACTGATATTTGTACCAAACGCGTCCGGAATATTTCTGTGAGCCACTACGCCAGGACGCTTCCATCCTCCCCTGATCAGCACATTCTCATCAATTGGATTTAAATCCACCAATGCCGGTGCTGTGGGAGACTGGGGCTGGATTTGAGATCCAATTTTCTGTTCTTCCGCAAACCATCCATTCAGCAGAGGCTGAAGTTTCGACTGCAAATCATTGACCAATAGAATGTTTTGACCAATCAGTCCAATCCATCGTGCTTGTAATGCAGTAGGAACAGATGTCGGATGAAATGCCGGAATATTGTCAACGAGTTGGCGTTCGAGCCAATTTGACAAGGTCTGATCGGATGGATTGTTCTTGACCTGATCGACCAACTGCATATCGGCAGGATATTTCAAAGGATTCGATTTAAGCAATTCCGGCGTCTCTGTTTCACAGATCGCCAGTATTTCACCTGTTTTATTGGCCAAAGGCGTGACTTCAATCACAACACGCTGGCCAATATATTCCGATAGATCCTGACGAATCCACTGAGGCTGGTCGCCTTCCACTTTCAAATCCATGATCACCCGGCCATGCAGTGGCCCTGTCAGCATAAAATGTGATGCAACGCAGGCGAATACTTTGACATGGCCTTTCACCAGATATTGCAACTGACCGGTTTGGACCGTGAATTTCTGTGTTCTGCCTGTCCCTGAACCCCTTAGCCAGTTGCTCAGACTACCAGCTTCTCCTTCCGATTGTGGATCGTTCCGAGGCTTCGCAAACAAAATATCGACCACGGCTGAAGGCTGCTGCTGAACTGTTATGAAATCCTGATTTGCGGCAAGTGGTGGCCGAACTGTTCCTGATTTTAACGGCCCTGCACCAAAAGCTGGCCCATCCACGGCCCATCCACCATTTTGTCCATTGGGGAAATCGAGAATGGTCTGCTTGGTATTCGTTCGGGACGATTGGGCAATTTGCGTTTGAATCTCACCTGCAATTTGATTGGCAATTGCAATCCGTTCGGCATCGGTTTTGCCCTCGGCCAGTCTGGTCCAAACATGCAGAGGATGACCTGGATCTTTTTTCGCCTCAGCCCTGATTTTATTCAAGACTTTGCCAAGATCTGTCGTATCAACTGATTTTATTGCCTTTGCAATCGCATCGGATGAAACCGGCTTGGAGGCTGCTAAGATTCCACGAATCTGATCCGATTTCAACTCTCTCAGATTCTGCAATTGCCGGCCAATTTCACGATCGGCCTGCATGGTCTTGAACGGAACCTGCCGATAGTTTGATCCCTGGAAGAACCCGGCCATCGCATAATAATCCTTCTGCGAAATGGCATCAAATTTATGGTCATGACATCTCGCACAAGCAATCGTCAGGCCCAGAAATGTCTTTCCCAAAACGTCGATCTTATTATCAAGCCGATCGGTTTCATCCTGACGAATATCCACAGGAGAATGAACTTCCTCGCCTAGAAACGGCCAGCCAGTGCCTAGAACCGAGAGATTTGCTCCGGTTTTTTTGTCATACCTCGGTTGATCCACCAAATCGCCAGCCAGATGCTCACGCACGAACTGGTCATAAGGGACATCGTCATTAAAAGCCTGAATCAGATAATCGCGATATCGCCAGGCGTTGGCAATATTGTAATCGCCTTCATGGCCACGACTTTCTGCATATCGGACCAAATCCATCCAGTGACGTGCCCAGCGTTCGCCATAAGCTGGGTTTGCCAGGAGCCTGTCCACCACCACTTCACGCTTGTTTGGAGAATGATCTGCCATAAAAGCAGCCACTTCGGCTGTGGTCGGAGGCAGTCCGGTGATCACAAAACTGACCCTTCGCAGCCATGTGATTTCATCCGTATCCTCAGCAGGTTTTAAACCCGCCTTCTCCAAACCGGCCAGTAGATACTTGTCTACCTCGCTGGTCGCCCAGTCGGTTTTTTTCACGGAAGGTGTGGATGGCTTGACGGGAGACTTCCAAAGCCATGGGAGTTTTGACTTGCGATCGGCCATGTCGAACCGCTTGATGGAGTCGACCTTCTGTGACTCTTCAGGCCAGACGGCTCCACGCTCGATCCATCGACGAAAATCAGCCACCACCTCGGGCTTCAATGGGCCGGGCTTGGGCGGCATCATCAGGTCTTCCACCTTGTAGGTAATCGCCTGAAACAAAGGACTTTCATCCGGCTTTCCAGGAACAATGGCAGGGCCGTGAACAGCTCCGCCCTGCTTCAAACCGGCTAAGGAATCCGTTCTCAGGTCGCTTTCAGAGACTTTGGGACCGTGACAGGCCTTGCACGAATTCTCCAGAACTGGACGAATTTTGGTCTCAAAAAACGAGATTTCCTCGGCACGACGATTATCTTCGTCAGCCGCTTTAAGCTCAAAATTGATCGCGCAGATCATGGTACAAAACAAAATCGCCAGGACCGACTTCAAGTTCACAAATGATTGGTCTGATGATCTGGGCATGGGGATAGGGAACCTCAATCATGGGAGAACTTGTTTCGCGACTGAATCGCGAATTGCCAAAAACTGTTGGAGAGTGGGTATATCGAAGATCGTTCTTGCCAACAGTTTGACTCGGGCGGGTATCGTTAGTATACATCATGACACAAGTTGTTGGAAAGAGCTCAAAACAACATTTAGCTGGGAATAGAGGGACAAAAACTTGAGAATCTGGTAAGTTAAGGAATCGTAAACTGATCGAAATCTGACATAAAGCGTGCTCACGTGAGCAGAAGCTCAAGCTCACTGATGGAGATTCCGCAAGTCGTGCCCATACGTGTTGTTATCGCTCCTGACAAATTTCGCGGATCGCTTGATGCCGCTGAGGTCGCTCGCGCCATCGGCAGAGGTGTCAAACGGGCGCTTCACACTGTGGAAATCGACTGTATTGGTATGGCTGATGGTGGCGAAGGGTTCGCGGAAACCATGGTCGATGCGCTCGGTGGCCGGTTCGAAACCTTCGAAGTGAGAGGCCCGCTCGGGCACCTGGTCACAGCCAAAATCGGACTGGTGGATGATCATCGTACAGCAGTCATGTCCATGGCGTCTGCATCTGGGTTGGCCCTGATCCCATATGACATGAAAAACCCTTTACTTACAACAACTTATGGCACAGGCCAATTAATCAAAAATGCTCTTGATTTAGGCGTGAAACGAATTCTGATCGGGATCGGCGGGAGTGCCACAAACGACGGTGGAGCCGGAATGGCCTCTGCCTTAGGCTACCGTTTCCTATCGGCGGAGGGCCGAGACCTGCCTCTGGGTGGTGGAGCCCTGGCTCGTCTGGATCGCATAGACAGCTCCCGGCGAGACACCCGACTTGACCAGGTCTCGATCGAAGTCGCCTGCGATGTCACGAACCCTCTCTGTGGGCCAACAGGTGCGTCGTTCATTTATGGCCCTCAAAAAGGGGCCTCAGGCGAGGTGATTACGAGGCTCGATCAGGCATTGGAACATTTCGCAAAGGTCGTGGAACGTGACCTTGGAAAAGAGATTCGCGATCTCGCAGGTTCTGGAGCTGCTGGGGGTCTCGGTGGAGGACTTGTGGCATTCACCAACGGCAAGCTCAGACGCGGCATTGATTTAGTGATCGATGCCACTCGTCTGCGTGAAAGATTGGCGAAAGCGGATTTATGTATCACAGGCGAAGGTCGGATTGACCATTCTTCAGGGTATGGCAAAACGGTAGCTGGCGTGGCCCACGTGGCCCGCGATTGCGGTAAACCGTGCGTGGCGTTAGGCGGATCGCTCGCTTCTGGCGCGGAAAGTGTATTGGAACAAGGTGTTACCGCATTCTTTTCCATATGTACCGAACCGATGAACCTGTCGCACGCGCTGGATCAGGAAAGCACTCGCCGCCGTCTGACACGTACCGCCGAACAAGTATTTCGACTTTGGTATGGCTCGAATCCTGACATGAATCGCCGGTAAATTCTTAACGATCAAACTCAGAATCCATTCGTAACCTTGGAGGCTAGTCCCGATGCCAGGCGAATTTGAAATCATCGAATGGATTCGCTCCAAAGTTGCCTCTTGCAATGCAGGATTTGTGCAACTCGGTATCGGTGACGATTGCAGCGTGATCAATCAGCCAAATGACAAGCGTAAGTGGCTGATCACGACTGATATGCTGTTGGATGGACGTCATTTTCAATTGCAATCAGGCCTTCATTCTCCTGAACAGGTTGGTCGCAAGGCGATGGGCGTAAATATTTCCGATATCGCCGCGATGGCTGGCACGCCTGTGGCTGCATTTGTAAGCGTTGCACTGCCAAAATCGAACACCAAAGAAATCGCTCAGTTACTGACTGAAGGAATCAAGGCTGAAGCCGAGAAGTTCGACATCGTTCTGGCAGGTGGAGACACCAACGTCTGGGACGGGCCACTGGTGATTAATATCACACTGATCGGGTTGGAGCCATTGGGCGGCGCTGTATTACGATCGGGTGCAATCCCAGGCGATTGCATTTTTGTGAGTGGCCCGCTGGGCGGTTCTTACCCTTCCGGCAGACATATGAAACCGACCCCAAGGATCAAGCTGGCGCAGGATTTAAAATCGCGGCTTGGCGATAAACTTCATGCCATGATTGATATTTCAGACGGACTGGCAGGCGACTTGAGACATATCCTTAAAGAATCAAATGGTGTCGGTGCAAATCTAATCACAAATCAGATTCCAATCCACCCTGACATACAATTCCATGTCTCTGAAAATACCGCACATATGGATCAGGAAGTGGCAATCGAGCACGCCCTTTGCGATGGCGAAGATTTTGAACTCTGCTTTTGTGTGGCACCTGATTCCGTGACGAATTTACCAAACGGCTTATTTCATGTAGGCCATATCACGACCGAACCGGGCATTCGACTGGTAGGCTCTGATGGTGTGGCAAAGCCTTGGACACGCGGCGGTTTTGATCATATTGGACACGACTGAAAAACAATCATGAAACCAGCCAACCCGCTCATCATCCACCTGAACGATGAAATTGCCACATTAAATTTGGGCGAGCGCCTTGCAGGTTTTGTACAACCAGGCACAGTGATTGCGCTTATTGGCAATCTTGGGGCCGGCAAAACCACATTCACCAAGGGTTTTGCCCGTGCTCTGGGAGTGGATGAAACCAGCGTGACAAGCCCAACCTATTTATTACAGCAGGATTACACCACCAATCGAGGCTTTTTACTGCACCATTTCGATGTTTATAGACTCGACGATCCCGATGAATTCGAAGCGCTTGGCGTGGGCGAGACATTTGATAATGGAGGCGTGTCGATCGTGGAATGGGCCGATAAAGCGATCGACTCGATGCCCAAGAACACCTGGTGGATCACGATCCATCATGCAGAGGACGGGTTGTCGCGCACAGCGGAATTGCAATTACCGGAAGAGATTCAACGAGAGCTGAATGAAGCCTGAATCCAATCCATAAAAATCAATTTCCGCGAAATTCTGTGTGATTCCGTGGCAAGATTTTGCCAAATTCAAAACAAAAAAATGGCAGAGTCGCCTCTGCCATATGATTCATTCCATTTGATTCATGGCCAAATTCAAGGCTTCGTAGTGCCGGTCGGCAGTAGAGAATCGAAAAATTTGCCGGCTGAAGTGGTGGCCTTGGAGGTCGCCTGGCCGACTTTATCAGCAGCATTATTCAGAGAAGTCCCGACCTTTTGCGAGGTCGAACTGACCTGGGAAGTCACAGACTTTTTGGCACTTGTTGCCAGTTCCGAGGCTGACTGCTGAGTCTTCCGAGCTTCGGAAGTGACCTTATCCTGAATCTGGGCCGATTGGTTTTGGATCTGGGCGCGGGTCTCTTCCACCGATTTCTGGGTCTGAGCCTGTACCTGCTTTGCAGTTTCATTCACGCTCGACTGGGTTTGATCCACGCGTTGCTGAAACCGGTCCTGCAAATTATTGAATTTCTGCTGCAACTCAGGGTTATCAATCTCAGCCTTGAATGAAGCCTGACCGACTGCGGCGTCGGTTTTCACGTTCTCAGCCAATTTGCTAACCTCAGCAACACCTGGCAAGCCCACGGCTTCATAGGCTGTTACTGGAGGTTTCGATGCCGTTGTCAAGGCAGGCTCAAGCCCCTTGTTGCCATTCAGGCAGCTGCAACCGGCAACAGCCAGTATGACCGTACAACTGAATACCGAAAACATTTCTTCGAAGTGTGCTGGTCGTACTCTCATTGGACTCTTGGGCCTCCATGCCCAGCCTTTTTTCGAAATTGAATTGATCGGCTTAAGTGTTTGACGGGTAGTGTCATCACCGATTCTCGATGTTCGATTAGGTGCATCTTCTCCAAATCCCCTGAACCGTCAATCTCAGTTTTTGAACTTTTCTCACAGCCCTGAATTTCATATAAAGGATGCACCACTCCAGAAATCGCCGATTCGCTACCGAGACAATCAGAAATAAAAAAACGTGACCGACCAACCACCTTTAGAAGCAACCGCAGTCGACCTTTCCGTAAC
>CAMBZY010000158.1 GCA_945872325.1 Candidatus Kuenenia stuttgartensis
ACCATCAATCTTGAGAATGCCGACGAGAAACTCAACAGGATTGAAGCCTTTCAGACTCAAGCTCTTAGATCGCTTTCGACAGTCCTGAAAAAGGGCTCTAGTGTTCTGGGGTCCATGGTCAAGCCTGAGGTGGAAACTTTGACCAAAAGTAAATTCAATAGTGTCAGTGTCGAGGCCAAGTCTGTGATCGACTCTTTGTCCCAAAAGTCCAAAAATTGAGCTTTTCCGGGTGGCTGAAAAACTATTTTTGGCCACCCACCGCTTCCCTTGATACAACCGTATCAACCATTACTTTTGGCAACTACGCCCCGACCGACATGGTGTACGTAGACGCAAGTCGCTGTTTGGTATAGACTTAAATCTGCAACCTCATCCATTTCAACCGCTCTGTCGGATGCTTCCGAAATTTGAATCCTTTAAAACTTGAACTTTTTCCTAAGAAATTTCGTAGTTCCATCGGCGCTGGATTGGTTTTGCCCGATACAGCGATTTTGGCGCGATATAATTGCCAAGGACACGAAAATGGGCTGAAGTTTCGTCGGTATCGGTCGAGTGGTTTCGAGGCATTTTCACTGGGGAGCCTCGACTGGATCGGGTATGACGAAGAACTAGGCCATGGATTTCGTTGTGAAGGTGAATTTTATGACAGGCCGCAAAAGAATTCGACTCTATGCCGCTGGGCTCGCTGGCGTGATTTCGCTGAGCGGGCAATCGGCGTGGGCGACCTACGGAGGGGCCGTCCAATTGGCGTGCAACAGGTCGCCGGTCGTGGCTCGCACCACTTCCACGGTTGCCCTCACGCCCCAATGTGACACCGTCATGCAAACGGTCTATCAGACCGTTATGGTGCCTGAACAAGTGACGGTCATGCAAACGCAGTATAAAACAGCGATGAAACAGGAGTCTTACACGGTCCTAAAGCCCGTACAGGAAACCAGTTTCGTCACCCGGCGCCACACCGTGCAAAAACCGGTCTATGAGACCGCCAACATCCAGCGCCGATACACCGTGATGAAGCCGGTGGTGCAGACGCAGAAGATGGAAAAACGCTACACGGTGATGAAGCCCGTGGTGCGAACTTCCACCACTCAGCGCGAGTACACGGTGATGAAGCCCGTGGTGCAGACGCAAAAAATGGAACGTCGCTACACGGTGATGAAGCCCGTGGTGCGGACTTCCACCACAGAGAAGCGCTACACGGTGATGAAACCCGTGGTGCAGACGCAAAAAATGGAACGTCGCTACACGGTGATGAAGCCTGTGGCCAAAACGTCCATGGAAGAACGTCGCTATTCCGTGATGAAGCCCGTTGTTCAAACCTCTATGGTGAACGAAAGTTACAATGTTCTCAAACCCGTTCAGACGACGCGTCAGGTAACAGAAACCCAAGCCTCGTTTGAGAATCAGCAAGTGGTGGTGCCTGGCCCGATTGTTCAACAGACGATGGTCAACGGCTGCACTGGATGTGCCCAGACGGTGGCCGTTCAGGCTGCCCCTCGGGTCCTGAATCAGACGGTTATGGTACAGCGTCCTGTGATTCGCAATATTGTGGAAACCAGCTACGTTCAAGAGACCATCACCAAGCAAGTTCCTGTCCAGACCTGTTCTTACGTCAATGAAGAACGAGTGGAGCAAGTGCCTGTGACACGAACCGAAATGGTTGCCGAAGAGCGTGTTGAGCCTTACGAAGTCAGGACTTGCAACTATGTGGCTGAAGAACGGGTGGAGCAGATCCCGGTTCAGACCACGGAATATGTCGCTGAAGAACGTGTCGAGCCCTATGAGGTAAGGACATGCAGCTATGTGGAAGAGAAAAGGGTCGAACAGATCCCGGTTCAAACCACAGAATATGTGGCTGAAGAACGCGTTGAGCCCTACGAAGTTCGTACTTGCAGCTATGTGAACGAAGAGCGTGTGGAACAGGTTCCCGTCACGACCTGCAAGATGGTGGAAGAGATTCAGGAAGAAAAAATCCCTGTCACCACGACTCGGTATGTCTCGGAAACAGCTACCCGTCAGGTGCCTGTGACTGTAGCAGAACAAGTCCCTGTCACAGTAACCCGAACGTCTGCCAAAGTGGTTGCCACTCAGCAGGCTGTCCAGAACTGCACGCAGGTTCCTGTGATTGTTCCAAGCTATTGAGATTAAAAAGTGGAAACAGGCCTGCCTGATTTCGTTCAGGCAAGGTTATGATCCCCAGTGGAGGCCCGTTCCCCGCGATGGAAGAAAACGCGGGGAGCGGGTCTCTCGTTTTTATCAGGATCAAAGTCGCAGGATGGCCACGCAACGTCTTGCCCAGTCACGCAGAGTTGAAAAATGCGGCTTGCAGGCACAAAACATTCCTGAAATCCGGAACGTATTCTCGGACTGTTCCCAAGCGGGATTGAGGTCATAACCAGCCTTTTTTTTAAGGTAAACCTCAGAACCTGATTGACGAATTGCGTTAATCAGGATAATTTAACACTATCTCTTGCCGACGGAGTCTCATCTCCGTTGAAAATCCCCTACATATCTTTGATCTGGAAGTGACTATGACACAGTCGTCTGTGCGCTATTTGGGTTCGCGCGAACTGCATCGGGAATTGCCGAGAATTTTGGAGGAACTGGCGGATTCGAATTCAAGACTTGTTCTGACAATCCATTCCAAGCCAAGAGCCGTGATGCTCGGTGCTGACGCATTTGCTGCTCTCGTGAAGCAGGTTGGCGAGTTGGACAAAAAACTGGGCCAGGAATTGTCCGAATTAACAAAGACCGAGACGGGCAAGGTCTCCGCCGAAAAGAAACGCGAAAGTGTTGTGGAACGGGCTCCAGCTAAAAAACCAGTCAAAAAAACGACGAAATCTCGGAAGAAGTTACGTGTCAAGGCGGCCCACTAAGTCGTCAATCGGAAACATGTTCCCCGAGATTTTCCGATCCGCTCCGTTCTCTCCCATCACCCTCAATAGAGCAATTCACCTCAGTCTCGAACTGTTCCGGAAGTGGCCCGGCGAAATCCTTCAAATGTTTTACCATGTCCAAATCTGAGGGTGGGAAAGAGGTTCTGAACCATCTTGGAATTTGTTGGGCGGGAATGTCTGGACTTCACTCCCGCACAGCCCCAATATGACTATGTATGAGTAGGTCGGGTGTGGCTCAGGAACAGCCATGCCGCTCAAGAGGAGCGTCGGACGGAGGACGCTAAGGCGATTCTCCCACCCTCGGGACGAGGTTTTTTCTATGGCTCATCAGCCATTTGTCCATCTTCATTGCCACACACACTATAGCCTGCTGGACGGCGCCAATCGGGTGCCGGAACTAGTCGCCAAGTGCAAAGAATTCGGGATGCCGGCCGTGGCCGTCACCGATCACGGCAACCTCTACGGAGCCATGGAACTTCTCAAAGAAGCCAAGGCCATCGGGATCAAGCCGATCATCGGTATGGAAGCCTACATCGCCCCTGGCCGCCGTTCGGAACGCACCCTGGGTGGCTGCAATGGCAAGGAATACGCCTTCCACCTGACCCTTCTGGCCAAAAATGGAACCGGCCTCCGTAACCTGATCAGGCTCTCCAGCAAAGCGTTTCTTGAAGGCTATTATTATCGCCCCCGTATCGACAAAGAAATTCTAGAACAGCACTCCGAAGGCCTGATATGCCTCTCAGGATGCTGCTCCAGCGAACTTGCCGATCTGGTTCTGAATAACAAAAAGTCCGACGCTGAAGCACTTTGCGCCTGGTACACGAAAATCTTCGGCAAAGAGAATTTCTTCGTCGAGATTCAGGACAACGGCGTTCCCATCCAGCGCGAAACCAACGCAGGCGTAATCGAAGTTGCCAACCGTATGGGCCTTCCCCTGGTCGGCACCAGCGATGCCCACTACCTGACCAAAGCCGACGCCAAAGCGCACGATGTTCTGCTTTGTGTCAATATGGGTAAGACCTTCGACGATCCAAACCGGATGAAGTTTGATACCGAAGATTTTTACATTCGCTCGCCCGAGGAAATGTATGCGGTCATGCCCGCTCATTCCGAAGCACTCAAACAAACGGCTCTGATCGCGGAATCGGTCGAAGAATTTTACAAGTCCGCCGGCATCGGTGTACGTCAGTTTCCCTCATTCCAGCCGCCTGAAGAAAAGACTCCAGAAGCTTATCTACGCGAGCTTTGTGAAACGGGCTTTAAAAATCGCTATGTCGACAACCCTCCGGAAGGGGCCCGCGACCGGCTTGAGCATGAGCTTGGAATTATCAACAGGATGGGCTTTGCCAGCTACTTCCTGATCGTCTGGGACTTCGTTCGGTTTGGCCGCGAAGCCGGTATCCCAAGCCTCGCCCGGGGATCGGCCTGTGGCGCTCTGGTCAGCTACCTGCTGGGTTTGTCACACGTTTGCCCGTTGAAATATGACCTCCTGTTCGAACGATTCCTTGACCCGAATCGGGCTGAGGCGCCAGATATCGATATCGACCTCTGTCAGGAGCGTCGCTACGAAGTGATCGAATACGTCAGACGTAAATATGGAGAGGCGAACGTTGCCCAGATCGGCACCTTTGGCACGATGGCGGCCAAGGCGGCGATCAAGGATGTGGGCCGGGTCCTGAACATTCCTCTGGCGCGTGTGAATCAGATCACCAACCTGATTCCAAAAACGCTCAATATTTCGATCGATGCCGCCCTCAAGGCTGAGCCTGAGCTGCGCAGGATTTGTGCCGCAGATCAGGACATCGACAAGATGATCCAGATGGCCATGCAGCTCGAAGGGCTGGCTCGCAGTGCAGGCACCCACGCCGCCGGTGTGGTGATCGCCGACCGCCCCCTGCAAGACCTCGTCCCGCTCCAGAAGTTGCCTAACAAGGATAAAGATAAAGAAGTCATCACCACCCAGTGGGACATGGGCGATGTGGAAAAAGCCGGGCTCCTGAAAATGGACTTCCTTGGTCTCAGAAACCTCACGATTCTGGACCGGGCCGTAAGGCTGATCAATCGTCGCTATCCTGATGCTCCCATTGATCTTAACAGCGTTCCACTTGACGATCCTGACACTTACGCCCTTTTGCAGAGAGGCGAAACCAAGGGAGTCTTTCAGCTCGAGTCGGCGGGTATCCGCGACCTTCTGATCAAGATGAAGCCCGACGTTTTTGCCGACATCATCGCCACCAACGCCTTGTATCGTCCAGGCCCTCTAAACGGTGGCATGGTTGATGCTTATGTGAATCGTAAGCACAAGCGTGAGGTGCCCGATTACCCTCACCCGGTGATGAAAGAAATTCTTGAAGAGACCCACGGGGTCATGGTCTATCAAGAGCAGGTCATGCGGATTTTGAACCGCCTGGGCAGTATCGAACTTTCCACAGCCTATGCCACCATCAAAGCGATCTCGAAGAAAAAGACAGACGTGATCGCAGCCGGCCGCGAAGCGTTTATCAAAGGCGCTGGAGAGCAGGGGCTGGACGCAGTTCGGGCCCGGGAAATCTTCGACCTGATTGAGTTCTTCGGTGGCTATGGTTTCAACAAGTCGCACTCGACAGCCTACGCCCTGGTGGCCTACCACACAGCCTATTTGAAGTCTCACTATCCAACGGAGTTCATGGCCGCCCTGCTTTCGAGCGAAATCGATGGTTCTGACCGTGACAAACTCACGGAGCATATCGACGACGCACGCCGAATGGGGATTGAGGTTAAGCCTCCGGATGTGAATCAAAGTGAAGCTGGATTCAGGGTTACGGAAAAAGGCAGGATCCATTTCTCGATGGCTGCCATGAAGGGCGTTGGCCTGAAAGCGGTCGATGCGATTGTCGACGCTCGCACCAAAGGTGGATCATTCCTGAGCCTGGACGATTTTCTTGAACGTGTTCCTCCAACAGTGGTTACGCAAGGGGCAGTGGATACCCTGATTAAAGGTGGAGCGTTTGACAGCTTCGGCGCCAAGCGGGCCCAATTGCTGGCAGTCTTGCCACGAGCGATGCAGGCGAGCCAATCGGCTCTGGCGGACAAAAAACGCGGACAGACCAGTTTGTTCGACAGCTTTGCGTCAGCATCGGCCGGTTCGCCTGTCAAAGATGTCCAGTTTGCATTGCCTGATATTGCCGAACTGCCTGAAAACATTAAACTTGCGGAAGAGAAGAAGATCCTTGGATTTTACTTCTCAAGTCACCCGCTCACGAGTTATTCTGGTCAAATTCAGGCTTTGGCGACACATTCCGTGAACAAACTCTCGACGGTTGGAGATAAGCAGGAAGTCATTCTGGGCGGTTTGATGAGTGAAGTGCAGGTTCGGAACGTTTCGAAAAGTCGATCAGGATTGACCAGGATGGGCAAGTTGAGGTTCGAGGATCTCACAGGTTCGATCAATGCCATGCTTTGGCCGGAAGATTTTGCCAAGAATGAAGCCTTGATTTTGGAGGATGCCGTCGTGTTTGTTGCAGGAACTGTGGATAGACGTCGGGACCCTGCCGAGCTGATCATTTCCAGAGTCATGCCGGTGGAGTTGGCGGAAGCTTCATTGGCGCGTGGTCTGGTGCTGAGTTTTGATAGCAAGACAACTGAGGAACGCCACTTGCGACTGGTTCAAGAGGCCTTGCAAGGCTATCCAGGCAGCCTTGAAATCTATTTTGAGATGCTTCAGTTTGGTGGAACAAATCGAGCAATTTACAAAGCCGGCCCGTCGATCAAGGTGAAATACGATGCTGCGTTGATCGCCCGGCTTCGTCAATTGCTCGGGGCTGAGTCCGTTCGAGTGCTTGGGCCTGGAGGGATCACACGAAGTCTGGCGACGGAAAAGCCTGACGAATCGAATGATACAGGCAATGGCAAAGAATCGTGGTCAGAAGATCCGATGGCAGCCGAAATGATGCTCATCGGCGACGACGACTAACAAAGCAGGGTGGGATGCATCCCACCTGCTTCTATTGCTCACTCACGCCTGATAAAAATGTTTTGCTAGCCGGTCTTGGCGCTAGCCCCGGTTCCGCATATTCAACCCAACCGGGGCTAGCGTTAAGACCGGCTAGTGCTCCGTCAAGTCAAGATTGTTGGGTAGGCGGGCGGCACCAGGCATCTCCTCTGGACATCCATAAACCCTTAACCATTGATCTTTTGGGTTCCGGAGGAGACTCCAGAGCAAACTACCCCATTGATAAGGCTTGAGGGGGCAGTAGGGTGGGGTGAAGCCCACCATTCGTGGCGCGAACGGATGACGTCGATTTATCCGATCATTCGTAAGTTGAAAATCATCTGTTTTATTGTTTATGAAACGTAATCGATGATTCATTGTACAGACATTCCACATGGATTTGCGAAAGGTGGGCTTCACCCCACCCTACAGGAACGGGGATTGTCAATTGAATGTCTCATTCATGACCGGCTGGATATAGGTC
>CAMBZY010000159.1 GCA_945872325.1 Candidatus Kuenenia stuttgartensis
AATTCGAAATCAATCAGATTGCACCCGATTTCCGCTCGACAGCTGCTGTCTTAACAGATTATTTTGGAACAACTTACGGAACGTCCAGCACTCCAGATAAACCAGCTGTTCCAAATGCTTTGCCGATGATTTTTGAACGATTGACCCTGAATAAAGCCAGAGTCGAATTTCTACCACTTGCAGATCTGGAAAACCAGACTCTCAGTCTAAGACTTGTCGGAATCGATGGTACGAATCATTTGATTCAGGTCACTGGAGGCAAAACAGATCTCTCAAAACGCTCTCCAACACTGCGCGCCGAAAAATCCAATGCCAAGCCAGGAGACGACTTACAAGCTTTGGTCAATCGTGGTGGTACCGTGATTCTCAGCAACGGAGATTACAAACTTGACCGCCCTTTGATGATTGATAAGCCGACCCGACTGGAAGCTGCTCCAAATGCTAAGCCGATTCTGACCTTCAGGCCCGGCGGAAGTGGCGATTGGACTGCCGCGATTAAAATCCGTTCAGGCGGAACGAGCCTCTCCGGACTGATTGTAAGATTCGCCGGTCCAATCCCTTGGAGCTTGGATGTTGCTTACGGGCCAGCCGTGATTGCCACGACTGACAATCGTGACACGGGCTTTAATCACGACGCAGCCATATGGGGTATAACTCTTGATAAAGTCATTGTTTACGGCCCACCGGTTCCTCGCAAAGCAGATCCCAAGCAACCTCCTGAAGCGATCAAACTCGTTCGAATTCTCAATGGGCACAATGGAAAAATTGAACGCTGTGTCTTTAAAGGAGGGACCATCCACCTGCAGGGCGGTCCCTGGGCTATCCGTCAGAACCGTCATGACGGGCCATTGCCTGGAAGTTTTGCTTATGACGCATTCGCCATCACAAAACCCATCGGGCTCGCCTTGGAATCGAATCGGATCGAGCCTCTTCCAGGATCAGGTAAACTCTGGAGATTTGCCAACTTAACCCAATACGGAACAAGTATACGTGTCGCAGGTAACCTTGTAAAAAATGTTGGTCCTCAAGACGATGACACCATTGCCGACATGAACGCCAACGAGATTTTTCTGACAGAATCCTATCGGATCAAATTTGAAGGCGAGCCAGCCCAGATTTCTGAAAATGGGTCGATGGTGATTCTACCTGGCACATTGGCTGAAACGCCTCGTGCTGGAGATTGTCTGGCCATATTAAGCGGCCCTAATGCAGGCAGATATCACGTGGTCAGGCAGTTCATGGGCGACGGAGCGATTATTGTCGAACCACCTATTGATCCCAAGGATCGCTCCATCAACCCACCATCCATGAGCCTGGCACAAGGGTTTAGAGACTTTCAGATGGATCGCAACACGATTGACGCGACTGGATCAAAAACAGCCTTTAATATCGTACTTGCAGGCAATCACTTTGGTTCAGCCGTTACAAACAATACTCTGACTGGAGGCGGGGAGAGCCTGCGATTAACTTCGTTCCCTACAGAGTTTCCGAACATCTGGGGGTGGAGCCATGCCCCAATGTTCAGCCTTTTAGTGAACGGGAACACCGTGCAAGGTTCCGATAAACCTGCTCGATTGGCCGTCGATCAAAGTCCAAAAATCAAGACCAGTAAAGGTCGGGTCTATTACTCGGCGGACATCAGTGGAAACTCATTTGGGTCATCAGTCACTGGTCCAGCCTTGCAAATTGGCGATCCAGGAACTAAAGACCCAACCAGTTTATCTGTGATCGTTGCCGGCAACAAGTCGCCAAACTCTGACTCTGAAATCCGTGTGATTTCAGGAAGAGTCAATGGAGTCACTCAAACCGACACGACTATTCCCATTTCGACTGGGCCAGCCATGAAAGCCGGTGAGGGTGGCTCACTAAAGCGATAAATGGTCAGACTTTCTGGCCACCTTTGAACTGATTGATCACGTCTGTCAGGATCGCATCCAGGTTACGTTTTGGAGCGTACCCGATCGCAGCCTTCACTTTGTTGAGGTCGGGAATCCGGCGATGCATATCCTCGAAGCCAGCAGGATAGGCTTCGCTGAATGGGATGATTTTGATCTTGCTTGCAGAACCAGTCAAGGCAATCACCCGATTGGCCAGCTCCAAAATCGTCGTCTCTTCATCGTTTCCGATGTTAAAGACCTGGCCAGCAGCGTTTGGATGTTCCATCAATCCTGCAATACCGGTGATGATATCCTGAACGTGACCAAAGCATCGAGCTTGCATTCCATCACCATAAACCGTGATAGGTTCATTGCTTAATGCTTGACGAACGAATCGCGGAATGACCATGCCATACTGGCCTGTCTGACGTGGGCCGACGGTGTTGAAAAGCCTGACAATCACCACTGGGAGGCGGGTTTCATGCCAGTGCGCCAGTCCGAGGAATTCGTCCAGAGCCTTCGCACAGGCGTAAGCCCAGCGTCGAGTGGTGGTTGCACCAATAACACTGTCTCCATCCTCGCGGAACGGGAGCTTGTCACTCTTGCCATAAACCTCGCTGGTTGAGGTGATTAACACCTTTCGGCGATAGCGCGAGCTGGCTTTCAGCACATTGTCCGTTCCGTTGACGATACTTTCGATCGTAAGTACTGGCTGATCCACGATCAAACGCACACCAACAGCGCTTGCCAGGTGGAACACTGCCGAGCATTCCCGAACGCATTCTTCAACAAGATCGTAATCGTTGACCGATCCCACACGAAGCTCAAAGCCTGGCTTGCCTTCGAGATGCTCAATATTGGCATAGCTTCCCGTGCTCAAATTGTCCAGGACTAGAACCTGATGTCCTGCGCCCAAAAGTGTTTCGCACAAGTGGCTGCCTACAAATCCCGAACCGCCTGTGACTAGATACTTCATCTTGAAACCACCCAATAAATTGCCGGAAGGGTATTCGATCCATATATTTATCATCGGATCAAATTGAACATCTAAAGTAAGAAAAATCCGATGAATTCACAAGCCTCGACTCTTAAAATGTTGTACTGAAGTCACATTAAAGGTTTTAATGTGGTCAGGAAGCGACATTCGTGCATGTCCTTTTGCCAACCAACCCAAGAGAGCCGCCCAGATCATGAGAGCTGAAATTATCGCCGCCGGAGCCGAACTGACCAGTGGCCAAAGAGTGGACACCAACAGCGCCTGGCTAGCCTCTGCACTTGGCGAACTGGGGATCACAAGTGCCTTTCATACAACCATTAGCGACGAGATGGCCGATAATGTGGCTGCCCTCGCAGCGGCCTGCCAACGTGTCGATCTGATCCTTATGACCGGCGGACTGGGCCCGACTCAAGACGACATCACCCGCGATGCACTTGCCGCCGTCTCAGGTTCAAAACTCGTTCTCGACCAACCAAGCCTTGTCGCAATCTGCCAGCTTTTTGCCAAACGAAGGGGAATCGACACGGCACCAGAAAAAGTTGTCGAAGCCCTTCTAGAGAAATTTCCAGACCTCGTGGCCCGCAACAGAATCCAAGCCATGTTCCCAGCAGGTGCCGAAGTTTTAGAAAATCGGGTGGGATCAGCACCTGGAATCTGGATGAAAGTGGGCAGGGCAGTGATCGCCTGCATGCCCGGCGTTCCATCCGAGATGAAAATCATGTTTCGTGAGCAGGTTCTGCCCAGGCTGGCCGCAATGGGCTTAGCCCAGCAAGTCACCCGGATTCGCAAAATCAACATGTTCGGACGAGGCGAATCCGAAATCGAAGCCGATGCTCTCGACCTGACCGCAAGAGGCCGAATTCCTGAGGTCGGAATTACTGCCCACGAGGCCACCATCTCATTCCGTATCTTTGCCCGCGGTGAAACGCCTGAGATTGCCGATTCTATCGCCCAACCAACGGTTGACAGTATCTACTCCCGATTCTCAGACCTGATCATCGGCGAAAATGATCAAGAGATCGAACATGCCGTATTTGCAGAACTCCTCAGCCAGAACAAATCACTGGCCTGTGCTGAAAGCTGCACCGGTGGATTGATCGCTCATAAAATCACTCAACTTTCCGGCGTCAGCCAATTCTTTATGGGCGGTGTGGTGACCTATTCCAATCAGGCAAAAACGGACTTCCTCGGAGTTACACAAGCACTATTGGAAAAGCATGGCGCCGTCAGTTCTGAAGTCGCTGCGGCTATGGCTGAAGGAGCCCGTCAGAAATTCGGAGTCGATATAGCAATCAGCACGACAGGTGTCGCTGGCCCAACTGGCGGATCAGCTGAAAAACCGGTCGGACTGGTCTGGCTAGGGTTGGCCACTGCGGATGGAGTCAAAACGAAAGCCGTTCAACTTGGTCAGGAGCAGCCCAGAGTCGTGATACAGGAACGTGCCGCCAAGCATGCCCTGAATTGGGTGAGGCTGCATCTGAAAGGTATTGAAAAAGTCTGATTCGACAATGAGCTGATAATGATGACGGGCTCAATGGGAGTTCACAACTGAGCCCGTTTAATCATTTTTGAAGTACTATCTCACTATCATTTCAGCTTCTTCTTAGCCTTGAAATTTCCATTAGGCTGCTCGATACTGACTCCAATCGGCTTCCCATTGGCATCCATCTCAAATTCCATTTTAAATCCGTTCAAACCATCGAACAGAAATGTCAGTCCGCGTTCTGGGACAAGTTTATAAACCGGCTGTCCAGGCAAGACAGCTTTAAGCGTATTGCCCTCCAGCTCAATTTTCATCACCTGATTCGCCAATTCATATTCACCTGTGAGGCTGGCCAGGAAATTCGGATCACGCAAGCGTTCCTCAGCAATACGATTAAAGACGACAGGGGGGACCATCGGCTCCATGTCGGCTGAAACAGAAGAGACCAGACCCTTCGCATCCATATGAAACTGAAATTTCTTATCTTCAAACGCATCGTCTTCCGGCTTGGTTTTTATGGCATTAAAAACATCGTAATGCCAATGCCCAAGATCAAATTTCACATTACCGTACTGCAATCCCAAGTGATCACCATCGAGCTTAATTTCAAGCCGACCAAATGCTGCATTCTGATATATTCCAACATAATCTTTCAATTCATGCGATGGCTTTGTTCCAGCCACACGGCTCTTTCCCATTTCGGATTTTGTGGACGCTTCAATCTTTTTAAGAGCTTCCACCTTAGCCAAAACCTGACCAGACCAATCCACTGGATCAAGTTTCAGCAATATATCAGCAATAGTCGGGCAAATCACACCTGGCAAAGCTGAGCCGGATTGATTGACGAGGGCCACAATGCCAAAATCATCGTCTGGAAAGAGATCTACCTGGGCGACAAATCCGTCGATCGCTCCTCCGTGCTGAACATGCCTGTGACCTCGATAGCTTTCCACGCTCCAGCCCATCGCATAGCCCATGCTATGCACGTCATTTCTTTCAGCCGGCGAGAGACCGGCGGCGATGACCATTTGCGGGGATTGCAATTCACGAATCGAAGTCTCTTTTAATAACAGCTTGCCCTCTGAATTCTTGGGACCGTGACCAAGTTGAAAATTCATCCAGGCAGACATTTCTTTGACGCTGGAATTGATGGAACCTGCCGGTGCCATTCCGGCAATTTCCCGATAAGGTTTTACCATCCAAGTCTCTTTCGCCACTCCCGGTTTATGATATCCTGTGGCGTGGTCAGGGTCGGCCTTCAATTCATTGATATGAAAATTGGTTCTCTTCATTTCCAGAGGATTTAAAAACGCCTCACGCACCTGCTGCTCCCAAGGCTTTCCACCCGCTAGTTCGGCCACTGCTCCGGCGGTCGTATACATAATGTTATTATAAATCCATTTCTGGCGTAAAGAGGCTGATGCTGCAAGATGCGGAACGCGACTTAAGATTTCGGCTCGCGAAAGTTCTCCAGTAAACCAGATAAGGTCGTGCCTTGGTAGACCTGTACGATGCGTTACCATATCTCTTAATGTAATAATCTGGGTTGTGAATGGGTCTGCAATGCGGAACCCCGGCCAATACTGATTCACTGGCCGATCCCAATCGAGCTTACCCTCTTCCACCAGCTTTGCAATTGTTGCCGTAGTAAAAGCCTTTGTGCAACTCCCAATCGCAAGTAGGGTATCAGCACTCATTTTCTCTTTCTTTTCAACATCCTTGTAGCCATAACCGGCTGAATGAATCAGTTTCCCACCCTTGACAATTCCAATTGCCAAGCCAGGCGCATTCCAGTCCTTCAATAACTTCTCTGCCAATGCGCTGACTTGCCTGGAATCAAATGCAACGGGTTTGGATGTATCTTTTGCCAGTTTCATCGGCTGATTAATCACGAACTGACGAAACCGACCGTCGATCACTTGAAGACTTTCCGTCATTCGGCCCTCATATTTCGCATTCCCCGGAACTCCGCCCAACTCAAACTTTATCTCATCGCCTTTGATTTCAATATGATCTAAAGTAAACCCTTTAACCTTTTGCATCGGAACATCAAAATTGCCAGTCCACTTGTCACCTGCCTTAACAGGTGCTTGCAAGTGAAATACAATTTCTAGTTGACCTGCAACCAGCCCCTTCCATGTACCGGTCCAATCCGAGTCTTTCGAGAAGGGCTTGATCGCAGAACTATCAGGCTTCTTGACTACCTCAGGATTTTTAAGCTGCCCATGGGAACTCGTTACCAATGTCGAAATCAAGACACACATTGCAACCACTCGTTGGAGACTCATCTTGATAAACTTTCTCTCATGGATGTTACTGTTGGATCATTCCAGCCCTATCAGATATTATATTGATATCATATCAGTGAAGAGTTAGTCAACACTTACTTAAGAAAAACCGTAATACCACTAAAAGCCATAGAATTAGAAATCGGTAAGCATCTGAAGTTGCAGTAACGTTCCAGACTCACCAGTCCTATACCCAGTGAGAATATTATCGGCTGGCGAACGATTGACCTGAAGCACCTCAGCGGTGGCTCTCCACTTACGCGTCCCGTTAACATACCAGTTCACACCACCACCGTAGTCGTTTCCACTGCCGTATGGACCTGCAATCAAAGAAGATTTTGTATAAAGCTCGAGCTTTTTTGGTAAAATCGCGTAGGATAACTGAACATAACCACCCTGGTCATAAATCTGCTTGATTCCGGGCATCGGACGGTCAGTCTGAAAATTATTCAGCCAGCGGAAATAGTATTCTGCTGACAATCCCAGACCTCTATATTTTAAACCGGCATCCAATGTCCATAAAAAATCGCTGGCCGTGAGCAGGTTCACACCTGGTGCAATCGCACCTGGAGTAAAAATCGGGATCCCGTTCGATAAGCGAGCCACAGTGTTTTCCGGATTCTCCATCACACTGCTTAAAATATTCTGGCGCATCAAACGATCATAG
>CAMBZY010000160.1 GCA_945872325.1 Candidatus Kuenenia stuttgartensis
GCTATCGCCAAGCCCGGCTAGGTAAATCCAATTCAATCCAACCGGGGCTATTGCCAAGCCCGGCTAGGTAAATCCAATCCCAACCGAGGTGGCGAATCTCAGCGAACTGACTTCACCTCAGGCTTTGTCGCGATCATTCGCCGAGGTTGATTGGGGTCGAACCGGCGGTCGAACGGGAAGACGGTTTTCTGGCGTACACAGCGATAAATCCGGGCCGTTCGCACTACCATCCCACTTGCCTCGATCTGAATCGTCCCCAGAGGCTCAATCCCCTCGAACCAGCGGTCGTAACAGGCTGGCTCAATTTCAGGCTTGGCCGACATGCTGACCAGAATCCCATCTCGACCAATAAAATCCTCCGGACGCCCCCAGTCGGCAAAACCGCGACTATCCTTGGCATTATAGCAAAGCACTCGGGTCGACGGGTCGAGCTCGCGGGCCAGGTGGCCGCTCTCATACCATCGGCTGGTAAAAATGAAGTCGTCAGGGCCAGGCAACCAGCCCTTCTCCTTCATTTGACGTGTGAGTCCTGACCAGATCTGGCCGTCGAGCGTCATGTCCACCTTGGCAAGCCGTTGTCCGACAGGGCCGAGGCTGGCCCATGGGATCAGCCCAAATCGTGCATGGAGCGAGACAAACAACGCGGCTATGACGACAAAACCGGTCGCAAACCGGAGCTGTCTAACGGTGCCGTTGCGTCTCTCAGGCTGGGCAAGGGCATCGGCCCATTGCTTGCCGATCAGTGGAAAGGCCGGAATCAGGCCAACCAGTGACCAGTGTGGCAAGACCTGCTTGCGAGCCGCCACAAAGAGAAAAATCATCGTGGCTGGCAATGCGAGTGAGAGCAGGAAGACTCTTGCGTTTAAAGGGCTATCGTCTGTAGAACGGTCTGGAAATCGACCTCGGACCAGTGCGTAGATTCCAGCCACGGCGGGCCACCAGATCCATGGCGTGAGATAGGCAATCTGGCCCCCGATTGCTCCGGCGAGAGTGGCTGGATTGAATCCACCGCCCGTGGCTCTACCACTTTGGAAGGCGAACGAGGCCCAGTCGTGAGTCGCATTCCACCAGACCACAGGGCTGAACAGGATGGACCCGACCAGCACGGCTATCCACGGACCTGCTGAAAGCAGTGTACGGCGGCAGTTGGGGCGGATCAGGACGTATAAAACGGCCCCAAATGGGAGGAAGACGGCGTGATATTTACTCAGCATGGCCAGGCCCCATGCCAATCCGACCTGAACCCATGCGACGGTGGCTTTTTCAGATTTTTCAGACGCTGAGAGTGCTACAGCGAGCCTGTCCATGGTGAGCAGCCAGAAGAAGAGCAGGGGCCCATCAGGCAGGGCAAACGTGCCGGCGGCCACGGTGTGATAGGCTGATAAATTGAGTGCAAATGCGGCCAGGATTCCGGCTTCGCGGCCAAACAGACGGCGGGTCAGGCGAAACATGAGCCAGGTGGAGCCAGCAAAAAGAGCGATAAAACCGAGCCTTGCGCCGAGTGAGGTGACGGTTTCAGGCGATTGACCGAGCAGTGTCATGCCCACGGATTCCACCACCATAAGCATGGGCGGGTGATCGAAATAGGACGCCTGTGGATGTCTCAGAAACAAGGTGTGATAGGCTTCGTCATTACCGAGCGGGAACCATGCGGCGAGCGCGAGTCGCATCAGTGTGCCAACGGCGATGAGTATGGCGAGCGGTTTGAGTCGGGCGTCCATGCCTGTGCCTTTTTGTTCGGTATCAACCATTGTCGGGATCAGACCCTTCAATTGGGATTATTTCAGAATTTTAGCGGATTTTGGATTCTTGAGGAGGTCAATGTGAGTTGACGAAACTGGCCTCCTGCAAATTCTTGCTGAGCCTCATCTATGGCCGATCTCGAACCGACAGGCGTTATCGTCATCATCATCGTCAAGAGTCACGCGATTGCGGACCCCTTGGTTCTATTCAAAACCAGTCCTGATTTGGTATTTTCTGTTCTTGAGAACCCCGCCCGCCCTCGATTTCAGATCCAATCCATCTGGGCGGACTTCAGAAAATGGGACACCCGGAACCGTAAGTCCATGAAAATTCACGAGTATCAGGCCAAAGAATTGATGCGTGCTGCCGGTGTGGCCACGCCCGACGGGATTGTCGTTAGCACACCTGAAGAGGCTTTTGCCGCTTTCACCAAACTGGGCGCACCGCTCCAGGTGGTCAAAGCTCAGGTTCATGCAGGTGGTCGCGGCAAGGGGATCGCGGTCGGCCCTGACGACGATCGCAAGAATGCCCTCGAAGTGGCTTCCGGCAAGCGTGAACGTGGCCCGGGCATGGCCAAGGGCGTTCAGCTCGTAAAAACGGCAGAAGAAGCCAGAGACGCTGCCGCCAGCCTGCTTGGCAAAACCCTGGTCACTTATCAGACCGGCGAAGTGGGTTCAAAGATCAACAAGGTCCTGATCACGGTCGGTCACGATATCGTCAAAGAGCTTTATCTGGGCCTTGCCATTGATCGCGGCCTGCAGTGCCCTGTCCTGATGGCCACCACCGAGGGCGGTGTGGACATTGAGACGGTCGCTCATGAAACACCTGAAAAGATTCACCGCGAGCCGATCGACATCGGTGTCGGCCTGGCCGATTTCCAAGGCCGTAAAGTGGCCAAGGCTCTCGGTTTGCAAGGCAAGACAGCTGCCAAGGGTGCAGCTCTTGTGAAGGCTCTTGTCAAGCTGGCGATTGAAACAGACGCCTCTTTGATCGAAATCAATCCTCTGATTGTCACCGAAACCGGTGAAGTCATGGCGCTTGACGGAAAGATGAATTTCGACGACAACGCCCTGTTCCGTCACCCGGAAATTGCGGCCATGATCGACGTTGATGAAGAGGATCCAGCCGAGCTTCGGGCCGGAAAGTCAGGCCTCTCTTACGTCAATCTGGACGGCGATATCGCGTGTCTGGTCAACGGTGCCGGTCTGGCCATGTCCACCATGGACCTGATCAAGTACCACGGCGGAGAGCCAGCCAACTTCCTCGACGTCGGCGGCGGAGCCAACAAGGATCAAGTTCTCGAAGGCTTCCGTATCCTGCTGGCCGAGCCACGGGTTAAAGCCGTTCTGGTGAACATCTTCGGCGGGATTATGAAGTGCGATATCATCGCATCGGCCATCCTCGCGGCTTACGACGAGATCGACTTCCGGGTGCCACTGGTTGTCCGGCTTGAAGGCACGAACGTGGAGAAGGGTATGGAGCTGCTGTCACAAAGCGGCCGCCCGATCATCGTCGCCAAGGGCCTGACAGACGCCGCCCAGAAAGTGGTCGCTGCCGCCAAGGGCGAGTAATCCAAGTCAATTCTATTTAACAGTGGAACAGGCCTGATTCGCAGATTTGATCCAATCATCGCACAGGCCTGATTTTCTCAATCATTCAGTCGATCATTTTCGAGAATTCCAAACCATGAGCATTCTGGTCAATAAAGAGACACGCCTGATTTGCCAGGGCATCACCGGCAAGGCAGGCGAATTTCACTCCACTCAGTGTAAAGAATACGGCACAAACCTGGTCGGTGGTGTGACCCCCGGCCGTGGTGGCCAAACCGCTGTCGGAGCCCCTGTTTTCGACACCTGCGTGGAAGCCGTCGAAAAAACCGGCGCCAACGCCACGATGATTTTCGTCCCGCCCCCATTTGCGGCCGATTCCATCATGGAAGCTGCCGATGCCGGTATTGAGCTGATCATTACCATCACCGAAGGCATTCCAGTGGTGGATATGGTTCGAGCCGTAGCCTATCTGAAGGCCCACCGCCCGAACGTCCGTCTGATCGGGCCAAACTGCCCGGGCGTGATCACTCCTGGCCAGTGCAAAATCGGGATCATGCCGGGCTATATCCACAAGCCGGGCCGCGTGGGCGTGGTAAGTCGTTCTGGTACACTGACATACGAAGCTGTTTGGCAGCTTACAAGTCTTGGGATTGGTCAAAGCACATGCGTGGGCATTGGTGGAGACCCAGTCAACGGGACCAGCTTCTCGGACGTCCTTCGGATGTTCGAAGCCGACCCTGATACCGATGCCATCATGATGATGGGCGAAATTGGTGGAAACGCTGAAGAGGAAGCGGCTGCTTTGAAAAAGGCAGGCGTAATTACGAAGCCAATGGCGGCGTTTATCGCTGGCCAGACAGCCCCTCCAGGCAAGCGTATGGGCCATGCTGGAGCCATCATTTCCGGCGGTTCCGGAGCGGCTTCCGACAAGATCGCTGCACTTCTCGACGCCGGTATCGTGGTGGCCAATTCGCCAGCCGACATGGGAATCAGCCTTCAGAAGGCCCTTAAGGGTTGATCGATTTTGAGGGATTTTAAACTGGGCGTTGCCGGAATGAACCTGCAACGCCCGTTTTTTCATTGGTTTCCTGTAAATCTTGAACTTTATAATGAGGAAGCGATCGCTTTTACCTACCTGATTTGAGGATGATTCGTTATAATGCGTATTGATAATCTCCGTCGCGGTGGGCGAGTCTCGTCTGCATGATCGATGGTCAGCTACGTACAGAAGGTATTTGGAATGCGTCGGACCCGTTGCCGGGAAGTGGCTCTGCAAACGCTCTACCAAAGAGACCTGAATCCCGGGCTGCCTGCCCGTCAGGTAAACACTTTTGTACGCCGACGTATGAAAAATACGCCGCTTTTGCTCGACTACACCAAGGCCTTGATTGAAGGTGTGGAATCGCATAAGCCTGAACTGGATGCCCATATTCAAGCTGTGGCCGAAAACTGGCGGCTCGACCGCATGGCTGCACTCGACCGAAACATTCTGCGTATCGGTCTTTACGAGATTCAAAAGGGTGGCAAGGACACACCGCCTAACGTGGCAGTGAACGAGGCTCTGGAGCTCGCCAAGCGATATGGCTCGCCCAATTCCACCAAATTTATCAACGGTCTGCTCGACCGATTCCTGCCCGGCCACTCCGCCGCATTCAACTTCGGCGACCCATTGCCCGGCCAGCCTGAACCTGAGCCTGAAGTGATTGCCGAGCCAGATGTTGTGGCTGAAGTGATTGCGCCGGATGTTGTGGCTGAGGTGGTTGAATCGGATGTCGTGGCTGAGGTTGTGGCCTTGGTCGAACCGTCTGAACCGACATCTGAGGCTGAACAGCCATCTGCGGAATGACACACGCGGATACAGAAACCCGTTTCTGTATCGACACTTATATACTTTGAACCGATTCTGACGGAAGCGAACATGGCAACCTGGTGGGAACGTCTAAAATCAAGCCTGGCCCGCACCGCCCGACTTTTTGACTTTCGGAGCTGGTTCGGGCGCAAGGTGGATCAAAATCTGCTGGACGACCTCGAATCTCGCCTGATTCAGGCCGACGTCGGAGTGAAGGCCACCAGCCAGATCATTGAAGACATCCGCACTCGATTTGCCAACGAGACCGCCGACACCGCTTTGGTCGAGTTCCTCAAAAAACGGCTGGTCGACCTGCTCGAACACAATGAAGACGGTCAGCCTGAGCCTGCGGTGACAGAGCCTGCTCCAGGAACTCCCAAGGTCATTCTGATTGCCGGAATCAATGGGGCGGGCAAAACCACATCGATTGCCAAGCTCTCCAAACGGCTCACAGATCAAGGCCATTCCGTGGTCCTAGCCGCATGCGACACGTTTCGAGCAGCCGCCGCCGACCAACTCAGCATCTGGGCCGATCGTATCGGGGCAGATATTGTCAGGGGGAACCCTGGCGCAGATCCTGCCAGTGTAGCGCATGATGCCTGCCAGAGAGCACTTTCGCGAAATGCGGATTATTTGATCGTAGACACAGCCGGCAGACTTCACACGCAGGAACACCTGATGCGTGAGGTGGAAAAGATTCGAAATATCATCGCCAAGAAGATTCCGGGCGCACCTCACGAGTGCCTGCTGGTATTGGATGGAACTATCGGTCAGAATGCTTTGAAACAGGCTGAAGTGTTTACGAAATCGCTGACGTGTACCGGAGTGATTCTGACCAAACTTGACGGCACAGCCAAGGGCGGAATTGTGATCCCGATTCGTCGCCAGCTCGGCCTGCCTGTGAAATACATTGGTGTGGGAGAGGGTGTGGACGACATGCATCCTTTTGATCCAAAAGAGTTTATCAATGCCATGATTGGTGATTGATATCCGTGGCTTGTTAAAATAGAAAATAGGCGGATCCGTGAAATTCATGACGGTTCCGCCAGATACAGTCACTCCAAAAATCAATCAGCGTCTATTTCAAAGCGCGTTGGTTTTATCGGTCATTCATTTATTGATGCTGATCCTCGGTTCACGATTTTTTGATCTGGAACGATCGGAGAATCGCAATCAGCCCAGAGACATGGCGATTGCAATCATAAAAGCGGAGTCGCCTGAATGGGCCCAGCGGTGGTATCACTGGGATGCATTATGGTTTGTGCATTTAAGCCGGTTTGGATATCAATTGCAGAGAGATTCTGAAGGCAACATTGGCCAGTCGAATATTGCATTTCCACCGGGCCTGTCGGTTGTCATTCAGGGCATGGATCAAATTGGGATCAATCCGTGGTCAGGCGTATTGATCATCAACCTATTTGCAGGCTTTATGGCAAGTCTTGGGCTCGGTCTGCTGGCATATCAGATCACAGGCTCGCAAAAAAACGCTCAATGGTCGATGGTCGCAATGACAGTCTGGCCGTGGCATTTATTTATGGTCGCGCCTTATCAGGAATCCATAGGAATGGCCTGCGCATTTTGGGCTCTATATTTCGGAACGCTCCATAAAGTTGGGCCAGCTTTTTTCCTCTCGTTCATTTCAGGCATATTTCGGCTGAATGCGGTTGGATTTTTTGGAGGCTTAATATTAGGTGCCTGCCTGGAAATGATACTTAAAAAATCATCAAAAAAAACATTGCGATGGGTGTTGATCGGATCAGGACCGATTCTGGCATGGTTATTGTTACTCGGCTATTTTCAATTCAAGTTCGGGGATGCCCGGATTGGGGTCTCGATACAATCGGCCTGGGGACGCCATGAACCGACCATCGGAGGGGTGGTGCAAAGCCTGTTTCAACCGGCCGTTCAAAATAAAATGACGGGTTCAGCATGGCTTGACTGGTGTGCCGTCTGGTTTGTCATGGTTTTGATCGTATCCACGGTGTGGACAAAATTGGGACCACTTTGGTCGATGTCACTGATAGGCCTTCTGGTTCAATCACTTTCGACGGGTTCCGTGATGAGTTTTGGTCGATTGATGCTTTTAGGGGCACCACTATTTGTGGGTTTGGGGGTGATTGCTGAAAGTCGGCCACGATTGGCACTGGTGCTATCCACATT
>CAMBZY010000161.1 GCA_945872325.1 Candidatus Kuenenia stuttgartensis
AAATCCGATGATGGTAAAACTTAACGCCAAATGCCACGAAATTTCGGGTAGAATTGCCAGAATCACGATCAGAAAAGGCAAAAGCAGTGTAAAGTTAAGCCTGTGGCCCCAGATATAACTTCCAGCCATTGCAAATGATACTGTCAAAACGCCTGCAATGATTGTTTCCAGCTTTGTCTTCTGAATTAAAGCATCATGACGGACTTGATTTTGTGAATTTCCAGGCACTTTTAGAAATCGGCTTGAGAGAGTGAAGCCGAGGCCCAGAATGGCTCCAAACGAAAACTCCATCATCTTCCACCAAGGGCCTTTATGATAAGGTTCAGGCAAGTGCAAGCCCATCAGGAGCCAGAGCGAACCCCCACCAAATCCAAGTGCACCGGCTATGAACCCACCTGCCAGAAAATAGAGCAGATTCTGATTCTTTTGGGAGATAAATAAATAGAGACCGGCAATGCAAGGGCCAAGAAATTGGCCAAACCAGATTTCTTCGCGAGGTTTATTCAATGGATCAGAAAAATAAATCCATTTGGGCTGATTGACAAGATTCCAGCCAACCACGGTGAAGATTGCCAGAAGTGCAATTGTAGTCCACTTTTGAGTCGGTTTCAACTGATCGCCTTGCGTCCCAATCCAGATCATCAGGGCTGCATTCAGGCCCCAGACAGCGCCTTTGATGGTGAGACCGAGCATGCCCCAGGCGGCTGTATCCCAGGACTTGAGTAGCCCGATGGTTTGACCGTAAGTTTCTTGACCTCCGATTCCAAATCCAAGGGCGGCAAAAGCGGTGAACGAGGCCAATTGATTCGCAGGCAGTTTGATCAGTCGAGCCAGGCAAAGCCCGATCATGGCTCCAGGAATCATGGCCCCAACAGAACCGCCGCCGATTGTTCCTCTCAGGCCCCAGCCAAGCGACATGGCGATGGTGGAGATCATCAGGTCAGATTTCGAGAATTTCATAGGATTGATTTTATTATCCATTTCTTGTTGATTACACATCGTCAATTCACGCCAGGATTATTTCAATACTCAAGCGTCTGTTCAGAACCCTCTGATTTGAATATTTCGTATTTCTCCAATACTGTCATAGCACGCAAAACCAAGGGGCTGGCTTGGTCGCGACTCGACCCGGGTTTTTAATGATCGGCCAGTGGGATCAAAATCCACGACCTTTTCTGAATTCACATGGCAGATGATCTTTTCAGGCTCGACCCGAACCTTAAACGAGTACCAGGTTTCGTTCTCAAATTTCACCAATCGGCCTGTCTCATTTTCCGAAGCATCGGAGCCGTCGATACTTGAAAGGCCAGTGATATTACCACTCCATCCACCATTGACAAACGTCAGAAATGAGTCGTTCACTGGGAACGTGGCAGCCGCGAAGAAATCGCTACCATCCACTCTTCTCGCCTGATAACTGAGCTCGTAGTTCGTTTTCGGAAGATTCGCCAGCTTGCATGTAACACCCGTCATTGGCTTCCCACGATCCAGCCTGAGCACGCCTGAGCTTACGGAGCACTTCCCGTTCAGATGAAAATCGGTCGCAATCCAGCCTTCCAGGCTCTCCTTCTTCAAAAGATTTATCATAGTATGATCAGGCTCGGCACCAGTCGATCTTAGAGGATGCTTCACCAGGCTGATCGCGAGGCTTGAGAGAAATATCCGACGGCTATGATTCATGAGGTGCTCACGCATCTGATTCTCGTCCTTTTTTTAAAATCGAGGTCATTGGAACGATTCCACACACTTCTGTATTTAAGGCATTTTCACTCATACCCAGGAAAGAATCAACTCTAATCCGCAAATCACCTGGACCGCCTGATCCATTGCTTTCGTTAGGAAATGTCGTATTTTGTAACCTTAAAGTGGTGATAATGCCACTTGAGAACGTATTAGAAAGACTGCCCTCTTATATAGAAATCGCTTACACTGAGAAGACTTGTGTTTGGCTGAAGCAACTTCCCTTGAGTTTTTTTGCAGAACTCCAAAACTTGACGAAGCCCATCCATAATGTTCTACTAACCTGCGTTGGTTCATGTGAACTAGTTTTAAAACTATGGTTTGCTTCATTCATTCACCAAGATGAGTTTCTCGTAATAGGAGCCGTGACATGCGTCAGTCTCGTTTTGCTACAGTGAGGGGAAATGAATTGCTCGTTAAAACCCGTCAGAGGCGTGGTTTGAGACCTCTTCTTGTGAACCTTGAATCAAGGGCTGTTCCGACTGTCGGGCTGGCTCCTTCGTTTGCGATTGTATCTGCAATCCAGGCACCCGTTAAACAGATGGATTTACCTGTGGTTACAATCCGTGATGCAACTCGATTAGAGGGAAATCAAGGGACCAGAACGATGAATTTCCAAGTCACTCGATCTGGGGACTTATCGAAATCATCGAGCCTTGATTTCATTACTTCAGGAGGTAATGCAGTCGCATATCAGGATTATATTCCGATATCAGGAAAACTCGACTTTTTACCAGCACAGAAATCACGCACAATTCAAGTGATTTTACTCAGTGACTCAAGTCCTGAGATCAACAAGTCGTTCCATTTGAATCTGACAACTCCAGTCAATGCAAAAATTCAGAGAACCTATGCCACTGGGTCGATTCTGAACGACGATATCATTAAACCCGTCATGATTAGGGCTTCAACCAAGTCGAATGCAATGGTACACACCACGATTTCCAAACAAAGTCATGAAAGTGGCAAGTTTAAAGCCATGGCGGTCCCGGACGTGAATATCCCAATCATGCCAGGAAGACCGGGTGGGTCAAAGGTTGGGAAACGTCCACGACCGATCTAACTTGCATTAAGTCGTTGTTTGAATTGCATTTATATCCATTTCATAGAGGGTCGTCGCATACGACGAACCTCTATGATTTTTTGGCTTATGGCGGATTTGAGGGTGGTTTTCAATAAGGATCAGGCTGAAAATAACCTCCCTTTTTTAGTCCAATCGTAGCCAAGCACAACTTGGCTGTTATCTAGCTAGCCGGTATTGGCGCTAGCCCCGTTTATTTATCTTCCGCGAACCGGGGGCTAGATTCAAACCAAGAAAACGGGGACTAGCGTCTCTTTTCTAGCCGGTCTTGGCGCTAGCCCCGATTCATTGGTTTTAAAAACGTGAAGTTATTTTCGGGCTGATCGAAAAAGAAGAAAGCCTTTAGAGCGGTTAGGCTCTAAAGGCTTATATAGTTTGGAAATGGCTAGTTTTCCTGAATGCCCCCTGATGGACTCGAACCATCAACCCGCTGATTAAGAGTCAGCTGCTCTGCCAATTGAGCTAAAGGGGCGACACATGTGATCATACTTTTCTGGTTGGAAAAGTCAAGACATTGCTTCGCTTTCCTGCAAAACTAACGAAAAAAAGTCTGTTTCAGGCCAAATCACACCGATTTGCCGCTACGGTTCGAACTTTCCCATCTCCAAAACTTGTCCAAGCCGACCCCCTCGAGTCTGCCCCCAAGACCATCTGCCACAGATCCTTGACGGATTTTATCCGCTCAGGCTGCGATCTCGTTGACATTCTTTTGTTTGTAGGTTAATATATTGTACCAAAGCCACTGTAGCTCAGCTGGTAGAGCACCGCTTTCGTAAAGCGGGGGTCGTGAGTTCGAGTCTCACCAGCGGCTTTATCCAGAATCGCCTCAAGCCTCAAACGCTTGAGGCGTTTTTGTTGACAATACCCTAAAGCTTGTTTTTTCGTTCACTTGCTTGAGTCGCTCAACAACTCTTATCAGTCAGACCTGTTTGGATCTGGCATAAATCAGGCAAATTCAAATAAAAAATGCAACCCGGAATTAGAATTGCATTTCCAAAACTTCAAGTTTTTCTTTAGATTTAGAGCCGATTTTTCAACCGCTCACATAGTCGAGGATCTGGGCAATCTGACCTCTCAAATCCCGGCGATGTACGATTCTGTCGATAAATCCGTGCTCGAGCAAGAACTCGCTGGTCTGAAAGCCTTCTGGCAGCTTCACACGCACCGTCTGCTGGATCACCTTGGGGCCAGCGAAGCCAATCAAGGCCTTTGGCTCAGCCAGGTTGATATCGCCAAGGCTCGCAAAACTGGCGGCCACTCCACCCATCGTCGGGTGAGTCAGAACCGAGATAAAAAATCCACCAGAGGCGTTGTGACGGGCCAGGGCTGCTGAGACTTTTGCCATCTGCATGAGCGAGAAAATCCCTTCATGCATCCGGGCTCCTCCGCCTGATCCTGAGATGATGATGACGGGCAGCTTAAGAGCGGTCGCAGTTTCAATCGCTCTGGTCAGCTTTTCGCCCACAACAGAACCCATTGACCCCATGATAAATCCGGAATCTGTCAGGCAAAGTACTGTCCGAAGACCTCGAACGAATCCTTGTCCAACCAAAGCGGCCTCATTCAGGCCTGTCCGCTTTTGCTCGGCAGCGATACGTTCTGGATATGGTCGACGATCGTTGAAACCGAGTGGGTCGCCCGGCTTAAGGCTCGTGTGCCACTCCTCAAAGGTGCCTTCGTCAAGGATCTGGTTGATGCGTTCTCTGGCTGTGATAATAAAGTGGTGATCGCACTGTGGACAAACGCTCAGGTTTCGCTCAAGCTCTTTGCGATACAGAACGGCGTTGCATTGAGGGCACTTGGTCCACAAGCCTTCAGGAACTTTTTTTTGTTCCGTTGAAGTGGTCCAGGCAGAAATTGAGTCAGTTCGTGTGGTGTTCGACATGCTTAGTCAATGAAATCCTGATTGATATGTGCTCGTAAGGCTGATGGTTCGCACACGACGGAGATGAGTCATGAATCGACCACTTCAGACCGCTGAATCTGACGACCGGCGGCATCAAACTCCAAGTCAATGACCTCTATTGTTCCTCCATCCGGCAATTCGGTCAATCTCGGCTTGTCGCATCCTCGCAATTGACACGACAAAATCTGAGCCAAAGGGTCGGGTATGATCAGCCCTACGGACTCGTTTCGGTACCGTCTCAACAGTGTATCAAGAAAACGGACAATTCGCTCGGATGCATCTCCAAACGACTCCCCTTGAGGTGGATGAATTCCCGATGGCTCCTCAATCCACTGCTTCCAAGCCTTCGGATGACGCTGCTTAAGCTCTTCCCAGCACAAGCCTTGCCAAAGACCAAGATTCACGTTCCGGAGATCCAGAACACACTTCGGACGAAGTTTCAGAACCGGCCCTAACGCTTCAGCCGTCCGCTGAGCCGACAAGTTCGGGCTATGATAAAGTGCTGCCAGATGAAGATCTGTCAGCTGATCTTTCAGGCGATTGATCTGCTCCACACCTTCTTTACAGAGTGGCAGATCGAGATCCCCTGCAATTCGATTTTCAAGGTCGAAACAGGTGGCACCCGGGCGAATCAAATAAACTCTTGTCATGGACTCCTGTGTCCAGTCGTTGGGAATCAGATTCGATCGCAAACGTATCATGGGTATCCGTTTATCAGGAGTGACTTGCAACAGAGGCTGCCAGGCTGGCAAGTGCCTCTCGGGGCGACACACCACTTTGAAATACCGCTGAACCTGCCACCAGAAGATCACACCCGGCAGCGACTGCATCGCGAGCCGTAGATGACTTGATCCCACCATCAATACAAAGCCTCAAATCAGGACGCAAAGCCTTGATTTGACGCACCTTATCAAGCACAGAAGGCTGGAACGACTGGCCCCCGAAACCGGGCTGAACGGACATGACGAGAATGCAGTCTACATCGTCAAGATAGGGCAGAACACTTTCCACTGGAGTGCCCGGATTGAGTGATAATCCTGCCTCCACTCCACACGATCGGATATGTCGTAAAAGTTCGCGAGGGTCGGGCAAAACTTCGATATGAACGATTAAAGTGTCGCAGCCCGCACCAATAAAGTCGTCGATATATCGACCAGGGTTATCCATCATAAGATGTGTATCAAAAGGGAGATCGGTCGTCTTGCGCCAATCTGCAATCAAGGGTGCCCCATAAGTAAAATTGGGCACAAAATGACCATCCATCACGTCCAGATGGACCGCCTTGGCTCCATCTTCCTTAAGCCCTCTTAAAACGTCAGCCATTCGGGCGAAGTCGCACGCCAGCAAGCTGGGGGCGAATATCGGTGAGCCTGCCGCCTTTAATGCCTTCAAGCGGGTCGGTCGGTCTGATTGTATGGCCGTCATGGTCGAGTTGGATCACCTTGATGGTTGAAGCTCTATTAAAGAGTATAGTCTGGCCGTTAGCTGTCGTCTACCGGCCAGACTTATTTATTTATCAGATAAGCATTTACGCCTTCTCAGGAATCACATTCAAGGAGTTGAAAACCTTGCCTTCTAGCGATTCCAGAAACGCGCCGCCGCCGGTCGAGACGTGGCTGACCTTCTCGGCAACGCCAAAAAGCTCGGCTGCTTCGGCCGTCTCACCACCACCAACGACCGTAATCCCTGTGGATTCAGCCATTGCAGCAGCCATCCCGGCGGTTCCCTTACGGAACGGCTCGTCTTCGAACTTGCCCATAGGCCCGTTCCAAATCACAGTTCCAGCGTTGCGAACAGCTTCGCCATAAGCCGCGATCGTCTTGGGACCGATGTCGATTCCAATCCATCCATCAGGGATGTCTGAACCTTCCACGATCATCGTCTCGCTTGATGGATCCAAACTACGACTGACCAGGTGATCCAGAGGCAACTTGAGCTTATCTCCAGCGGCTTCAAGGATTTGAAGAGCCAGATCGAGCTTGTCGCCTTCGACCCTAGATCCACCTGTCGTATGTCCCTGAGCTTTCAGGAACGTGTAAGTCATGGCCCCGCCCACAAGTAGAGCGTCGATCTTCGGCAGGAGGTTGGTGATCACACCAATCTTGTCGGAAACCTTTGAGCCACCCATCATTGCGATCATCGGCTTGGCAGGATGTCCGAGAAGTTTTTCAAGGATATCAAGCTCTTTGCCGACCAAAAATCCAATCGCACGATCGGCTGGTGCGAACTGCTCGGGAACTGCGACCATGGAGGCTTCGTCCCGGTGACACGTTCCAAAGGCGTCGTTCACATAGCAATCCGCCAGGCCCGCGAGGCTTTTGGCAAACGCTGGATCGCCCTTCTTTTCGCCCTTGTTGAACCGGACATTTTCCAGAATCAACACGTCTCCAGGCTTCATCACAGCCGATTTGGCCTGAGCATCAGATCCAACAGTGTCGTCCGCTTTGGCGACTGGCTTGCCCAGCAATTCGCCTAATCGAGCGGCGATTGGATCCAGTTTGTAAGGTCCATCTGTGGCTGGATCGCCTGTTGGCCGACCCAGGTGCGAGACCAGAATGACCGACGCTCC
>CAMBZY010000162.1 GCA_945872325.1 Candidatus Kuenenia stuttgartensis
AACCAGATGGTGAACCTGCTAGAAGCACAAATCCCAGCCCAATCGTGACGCAATAAGGACTGAACGAGGATGGCCCGTAAAGTACAGAATCGCAAAGAATTACGCCGGCAACACGACGCGGCTGAGCAGATCGATCCAGTGGAATCTGATGCCTTGGATTCCGATTCTGACATAGACTTGGACGAGGAGTTAGATGCTCCCGTTAAAAAGAAAAAGGCCGTCAAGGCACCCAGAGTCGTTAAGCCCAAGGTCCCTAAGCCGGCTGCCCGTAAACGCGTGATTTGGGTGGTTTTCAACGACTCATTCAAGCCGATTGCCCAATTTGAATTCAATCAAAAAGAAGAAGCCGATAAAAAGGCTCAGGAAATGACTGAAAAGGGTAAGGGTACACACTTTGTACAGAAGCAGAAGGTGGAAATCGCACCTGACGCGCCTGGCCTTGGTGCCGCAATCCCTCGCCCAGAAGTCATGGAACTGACAGACATCCACTCTTCCGACCCTGACGATCCAGAATCCGAAGACGATGATGATTCCGATGACGATGATGACTCCGACGACGACGATTGATCGTCGTTGATTCGACGTGCATCACTTCGTTCAGACGAAATTAAAATCAAGCCTGCCATGGAACTTTTTCCAGGCAGGTTTTTTTATTTTTAAAAAAGACGGGATGCGAACCCATCACCCTCCAAACCATTCTTATGCAAAAATTAAGAACGCTGAATTGGATTTACCTAGTGCCCCCTCAAGCCTTATAAATGGGGTAGTTCCTGTAGGGTGGGGTGAAGCCCACCTTTCGCAAATCCATGTGGAATGTCTGTACAATCAATCATCGATTGCGTTTCATACGCAATAAAACAGATGATTTTCAACTTACGAATGACCGGATAAATCGACGTCATCCGTTCGCGCCACAAATGGTGGGCTTCACCCCACCCTACACGAACAATGCCGCCCATGTAGGGTGAGACGCCTGGTGCCGCCCGCCTACCCAACAATCTTGACTTGACGGAGGAGCAGCCGGGCTTGGCGCTAGCCCCGGTTCCGCATATCCAATCCAACCGAAGCTAGCCATACTCAGCCCACACCTTAAAAAAACCCATAAAAAAAAGCCGAGCCTAAAAAAGGCTCGGCTTCACGTTCATGGGCGCACCTGGATTCGAACCAGGGACCTCACCCTTATCAGGGGTGCGCTCTAGCCAACTGAGCTATGCGCCCTCTCAACAAGATCAAATATATCGCCTTTTAGCCTTCTAGTCAAGGCTCTGCTCCCTCAATCTTCGTTTTTTCTCTGATCTTTCTCGCCATCCACCCCATCAGGCATCCTGATTCCCAGACTCAAAACTCGACTCATCCTGTATTTAGATGTCCAACCACCAGACTCCCCAATTCCTGCCTTTATTCTACGAAATTCGTGGTGTCCCTTGTGGTCTGCAACCGATTTTCATTAACATTAATAGAGAACCATGCAATTTCAGGACTGAGGTCAGATAATCCGCAATGAACGTATCGCCTGATGAGACCCCGAATCGCCTCAAGTTGTTTGTCGACACCGTCGGCTGTCAGATGAACATTCTTGACAGTGAACTGGTCATCGCCAAACTTCGTGCCCAAGGCTATGAACTGACCACAGATCCGCTCCTGGCGGATACCATCCTCTTCAACACCTGCTCCGTCCGCCAGCATGCCGAAGATAAAATCTATTCCGCGCTCGGACGTGTCAAAAAGATCAAACAGAGACGCCCCAACGTCGCCATCGGAGTCCTCGGCTGCATGGCCCAGAAGGATCAGGACGAGATCCTCAAACGTGCCCCGTTTGTCGATATCGTGGTCGGACCCGGCCAACTCTCCAAAGTTCCTGAACTCCTCGAAAAAGCCAGGGCTGAGAAAAAGCCCCAAATGGCCGTGAGCAAGGCCAGATACGGTGGCTCGAAACTCGAAATCGTCGAAAGCTTCGAAGAATTCGACCCGATCCGCGAACAAGCCATGCGCATGAGCCCCTATCAGGCCTTCGTCCGCATCATGATGGGCTGCGACAAGTTCTGCACCTATTGCGTGGTGCCTGCCACCCGTGGCCCTGAGCAGAGCCGTGACCCTCTTGATATCATTGAAGAAACCAAGCTGCTGGTCGATCAGGGCGTCTCCGAAATCACCCTCCTCGGCCAGACCGTCAACAGCTACAAATACACCACCACCGATGGCCGCCAATGGCGATTATCTGACCTCCTGCTCGCTCTGGATGGAATTCCCGACCTTCGCAGAATCAAATTCATCACCAGCTTCCCCAAGGACATGACCGACGACCTCCTCCAGGCTGTTCGCGATATCCCTAAAGTCTTTCGATACATCCACGTACCTGCGCAAAGCGGTTGCGACGAAATGCTCAAACGCATGAAACGTCTCTACACCGTCGCCCAGTACGACGAAATGATGGCCAGAATTCACGAGACAATTCCCGGCTGTGCTGTCTCCAGCGACTTCATTGTCGGGTTCTGTGGAGAGTCCGAAGAAGCCTTCGAAAAGACCGTCAGACTGGTCGAGCGAAGCCGCTTCAAAAACAGCTTCATCTTCAAATACAGCCCCCGTCGCGGCACCAAGGCGCATGATCTTTATCCTGACGACATTCCGGAAGAGACCAAAAAACGCCGCAATAACGACCTCCTCGCCGTTCAAAACGCCATCAGTATGGAAGACAATCTGGCCCTTGTCGGCAACACTTTTGAAGTGCTTGTCGAAGGCCCTTCCAAGTCGTTCCAAGGTGATGTGGATACCGCCACAGGCCCTGTCCAGCTCACCGGCCGGACCATGACCGACCGGATCTGCATTTTCGACGGAAACCCAAGACTCATCGGCTCTTACATGAACGTCAAAGTGGTTTCGGTCACCGGCGTTTCCCTGTTCTCGGAAGTGGTCACAGACCGTGTCTCGCACGTCAAGCCCGCTCAATGGTCGTTACCCGTGATTTCCTGAAATACACGGGTAAAAATCCAATGTCGGACAGCCTCGAAACCAAAAACTACGGTCCCAACAGCCTCTTCATTCGTGGCCTGACCCAGTGGCTGGCCTCTGCTCATCCAGATCAATCTAACTTGATCGACCTGGATTCGTTGCCTGCGAAACTCCAGAACCGGAGATTCGTCCTCGCCAAACCAGCTTCCGAGTCGGAAATCCAGACCTGGGAAAATGCGCATCACCTGATCTTGCCATCAGGTCTGCGCGAATGGCTAAAATTATCGAACGGACTCGTCATCGATGGATTTCAGTGGATTCATCCCCTCCGATCCATCGGCCCGACCATCCGATTCTCGCCCTCCCGCTCACTCATGATTCAGCCAGCAAGCTGGTACGAATTTGGTAACCCGAATGATTCGCCGGTAAATCTGGATTTGATCCACGCGGATTTGAGCCACACGCAAAACTCTCAACAGGATTCCCCAGTATTCGTTGTTGGAGCTGAGACGGAATCTGACCCTCCACGCATCATTAGCCAGAGCTTCACGGACTGGCTGATTCAACTCGCCAGATCCGAGTTTCATGATTACTGGAGCAACTCGCCACTCGTCCATCTGGGCGACCCGATCGAGTCTCATTATCGCCGTAAAATCCCTCCCAAGCTCTCGCCCAAATTGTGTAAAATCTGTATGGAAGTGGGCGAGAAACTGACAAGCGGCGGCGACGATCGAACCATCATGCGAAATTACCAATTGAACAGGGACGATCTCGAACAGATTGTCGATGCATTTCAATATCGATCCATCAAGAATGCGTCAAGAACGCCCGGGAAACTCTCCTCTTAAGCTAGGTCCATGGTTTTGAATTCCGAACTTGAGATGGATGAAGCGTTCTGGTATTTGCCTCAGATCTTGCAATCAGGCATCCTGAATAAGCCAAATCACTCCAGAGACCTCAAAGATCTCCGGAAGCGACTCAGCAACGACACTCTTACAATCGAATTATTTCAAGAAATTGCAAAATCCCTCCCGGATATCGTCGATTCAGGCCTGGCACTCACATCACTCGACCGTATTCTCGTTCTGACCCAATCCCCAGCCGAGACCGTCAAAGACTGGCTGACCGAAAAGTCGAAATTCAGGCGGTTCATCAGGCTCCTCGGATCAAGCTCGTTTCTCAGCCAGATTTTAATTCAGCAATATCCTGATATCATGAATTTGATTTTTTTTCAGGATCAGCACATCAGCCGTGACCGACTTGTCCAATTGGCCATAAGCCTGACTTGCAAGCGTCAATCAGAAAAAGAAGTCACCGATGTTCTCCGAAAATTTCGACTTGAATGGACACTTGTCATCGCTTCAGCCGATTTACTCGACCAACTTGGGATCAGCGAAACAACCCGATTTATCAGTCATCTTGCAGACGCATGCCTGGAAGCAGCTCTGGAATGGTCCATGGATCGAGCCAGAAAACGGTTTGGAAATCCTCTCACTTCAGCTGGAAAGTCGTGCCAGATTGTTGCAATTGCATTAGGAAAACTGGGCGGTGTCGAGCTGAATTATAGCTCGGATGTCGATCTGATTTTCATTTATGACGAAGATGGAAAAACCAATTCACACCGCCCCATTCATTCCAGCGAATTCTTTTCGCGTGTCATCACCGACTTTTTAAAAATACTCGGCGGCTCAGCCAGCTCTTCATTTGTATTAAGAGTCGACCTCAGGCTCCGCCCAGAAGGCAACCAAGGCCCTTTACTGATGAATCTCGAACAAACCTTAGCTTATTACGACACAGTGGGTAGAACCTGGGAACGGCAGGCTTTAATTAAAATGAGACCATGCGCTGGATCGCTGCCGCTTGGCGAAGAGTTTCGGATTGCCATTGAACCATTTGTCTATCAAAGATATCTGACATCGATTGAAATTGCGGAAATCCAGGCCCTGAAGCGGCGCATCGAACATCGGGCAAAATCGACAGGCGTTTCGGAATGGGATGTAAAAACTGGGCATGGTGGAATTCGTGACATTGAATTTGTCGTCCAATTTCTACAACTTCTCAACGGTCGAAATCTCAAAGATGTCCGAAATGGGAACAGCCTTGAGGCCATGCTCCGCCTCAAAAATGCAGGATGCCTGAATCCCGATGAATTCGAGTCACTTCAGCGAAATTATATTTTCCTGAGGAAAGTGGAACACCGCCTGCAACTCTCTGACGATCGTCAAACTCACCAGATTCCCGTCAAAACGGAGTCAAGGCGCAGGCTCGCCAATCAAATGGGCTACAAGTCAGGCAACCAGTGGGAGAGTCCCGACGGCCCCTTTGAGCGATTTTCAAGAGAATATCAGCAAAAAACCTCGGAAAACAATGCCAATCTCAACAGGCTTCTGCACCATGCTTTTTTTGCAGAAGACACCGAGGGAACCGATACATTATCTGACTTGATTCTCGATCCGGAAATGCCTGAAGATACACGTGAACAAGCATTAAAACCATTTGGATTTTTACATTCCAGTGAAGCTTTTGAAAATCTCCAGAAAATGGCCAGGGAAGAGAGCCTGTATTTTTCATCGCCAAGATGCCGCCACTTTTTTGCAGCCCTGGTTCCAAAGCTTTTAAAATCCATACAGAATTCTCCATCGCCCGATCGCACTTTGGCACAAATGGAGAACCTCTCCAAAGGCTTCCCTGGAAAAGCCATTTTCTGGGAGCGTTTAAATGCCCAGCCCGAGTTGATTCAATCTTTTTACGAAATTGCAACTTTTAATAAACTTGCCCGGGAATCGCTACTGACCAGCCCTGACATGATCCAAAACTGGGGCCGGTTCTCGCTCGATAATCAATTGGTCGGGCAAGATGAAATCCAAAAATCCATTGCAACCCCAGACAAAGCTGAACAGCAGGATATCCCAGCGTTGAGAAATTTACGCGACGAATTCTGGCTCAGGGTGGCCCTGCAAAACCATCTTCCATATGAGGCAAAAAAAATCGAGGACCTGACCCAGCAGCTGTCTGATATTGCAACCGTGATCATCCAGACTTTTGCCAATCAGATTTTTGACGAAGGCCTGATTCGATGGAGGCAGATCACCAGCCAAACCAATGGTCCAGGCTCATGGGCGATCATCGGGCTTGGCAAACTTGGCGGTCAAGACATCCTGTTTCATAGCGATCTTGACCTGATGTTTCTTCATGAAATCAATCCTGGCCTGAACCAGAGCCGATTGAAACTCGCTGCAGAAGGATTTTTTCAAGATCTCGCATCCCGATTCATTCGTGGGCTTGGTGGAGTCGGACCTAAATTCATATACCGAGTTGACACAAGGTTACGCCCGTTTGGATCCTCAGGACCACTCTCAATCTCCATCGAACAATTCGAGAATTATTATCAATCAAAAGACGCCAGGATCTGGGAACGACTGGCACTTTTAAGAGCACGACCAGTCTATTTAAATGGTATCGCTGAATCGGAAATCCGGAAAACAATTCGTCAAATGACATTTCTGGTGAAACATACGTTGCAAGAAGTCTCCCATGAGATCCGTGAATTACGCGAAAAGACTTTGCATTCATCTGACGATGCCGCACTCGATTTAAAACGCAATAAGGGTGGACTTCATGAAGCAGAACTGCTGGTCCAAGGTCTGCAACTGTTGCATCTTGATAAATCAGGCCCCTTGCCGGTCGCAAGTTTTCATGGAGCGGTTCAGCAATTGCAATCACTGGGAGCGATTGCCCCAGAAGTTGCTCTGAAATTATCAACTATTTATTCGTATTACAGGCAGGTGGAAACTGCCATCAGAGTCTTGAGAAATCGACTCACAAGCCCTTTGATGATTCAAAAGGAAGAAATTCCCTATCTGGAACAAATGGTGGAGGTACAGTCGGGTGGCAGCCGATTGCCGATTCCACAAACAATTCATCATTATCAATTAGAGATGCACCAGATCTACCAGAATCTCATTCATTACGGCAAGATCTGATAAATCGCGGTGCTTCTTCAATCAAATCATGGATACCTGTGCAAGTTCACTTGGCTTCGGGAAAACCGGCATCGAGCAAATCCGAAAAGCCAGGTTTCAACGCCCTGACATCATAGCCTTCGGCCTTCAGCATCTCACAAGCTTTCAAAGCTCTCGCCCCTGCACCACAGTGGGTATAAATGACTTTCTTTTTATCAATTTTCAATTTCAGAAACGATTCGCCTTTTGATTTTGTCAGTTCGCTCATGGGCAAGAACTTGGCATCTTTCAGGTGCCCGTTTTCCCATTCAGCCTTTTCGCGAACATCCAGCAGAACGGCTTTACCCGATTCAACAGCCGATTTGACCGATTTCAAATCATC
>CAMBZY010000163.1 GCA_945872325.1 Candidatus Kuenenia stuttgartensis
TTCCACATCGAGGAATCGTGTCGTGTTTTTGCGTAAGACCTCAAAATAAGTTTTCAATGAAGCCTGAACCCGGCTTAAGTCTTTTTTTAGAATCGATTTACCTTCAGCCGTCATCGCATTTCGAGCATCGAGACGAGCTGTTTCTCTGAGCAGAACATTGGCTGCACCAAGTTCAGGAAGCTGGTCAACTAGTTTGTGATTGGCTTTACGGAACGATCTTAGCCCGAAAGTCGCTCCGGCTAGAAGCGAACAGATCATGGCAACAACTAAAATCAGACCTAAAATCGACTTGTGACGCAGCGATCCTCGTGCCATCTTTACGACCTCCATGTCGTTAACCCTGAACGATTATACGTGGGCTATTTTGAAGATATTACAAAGTTTAAGAATTTCCGTCAATCGGTAATGATAAAAATCCTTTGGTTATTTGCAGTATCCCACATTTCTCAAACCCATTGGCAATAAAAAAGGAACGGGCGTAATCGGCCCGTTGATCGTGAATATCAAACCCAAACCAGTCAGACTGGCGCCCTGCCTGAAACAATCCATTGAAGCATCACGGAAGTCCTATCGGTTGAAGACTTTATGCCTAAAGGCAAAACAACTGATGTCCGATCATTAGCATCATCTCTGAGAATCTGCCCCGGCTTGACGTCCTTTTCAGGGGCAAGGAACATCATAATCGCTGGATGGCTTGTACCGGCGGCTTCGGCGCTGTCGTGCTCGAGATTCTTACGTGTCAAACGCTCGGATTTCTGATCTTTTTTCGCTGGGATCAAGCAACCAAAATCGCGGTAAGGACTGGCTCCCAAATGATCTCCGTTGATAGGCTGAACGCCATATCTGAAGGTATAAAGCCCGGGAGCAATCGGTTGATCGCGATAATCGCCAACCTGACTCACCACCTCAACAGCCGCAATCAGTTCACCCTCGGCCAGAAATGGGAAAAGAATGTTCCCTTTCGGCCCCTCAGGTTTAGATGATCCAGGAATCTCTTTACGAAGCCATATATTGAGAACCGTTTTTCCATCATCACCCAGAATCTGCCAGCCTTCGGTTGCCAATACTTCACGAATACTGGCTGAAACCCCTTCAGGGGCAGCTTTTGCAAGGGGTGAAGCCTTAAATTCCGCATGACTAGCGACAGAACAGGCCAGAGTGAAAAGCAAAGCAAGAGAAGACTTTAGAACCTTGGACAGGCGCATTTGAGTGAAATTCCAAAAGACATGAGAAGTTTATGGCTGAATCCATGACTGAAAACGAATCCAGTCACTCGTAACTCAAAATGAGCGTAAGGAGAAGCGTGGGACCACTGGCCAAGTAACTGAATACTTGACCAGTGGATCCCAGGCAAGTCGTGCTCATCAATTCGAAAAGTGGCCGACAAATGCCGACCTGGCGTTCGGATCGTTCCAGGTTCCACCCAGACCGACGCCTTGAAATTTGTGTCCAAGTGTATATGCTGGAAGAACATCCACACCTTTTGAAAGTGGGGCGTATGCCACCGATTCGTTGCCACAAAGATGATCTGTATCGTCGAGAGGACGTGTCAGAATCTCGGCGAGGCCGGGGGCCCAAAAAACGGCCCTTGGTGCGTGTGGCATCCCGTGATGCTTTTTGCCATCTTCCTGCATATTTACTGACATCTTGTGCGATTCCACGGTAAGGCCCATGGGTGCCGTACGAACGGCTACAATGTTTTGTAAACGCTTGCCTGTCATGGATTTCGCAAAAGCAATCAAAGCCTCGCGTTGGCGACTGTCGGCCTTCTCGTCGACAATCAAGACAGACTTTGCTTCCTCTTGACGGTCTTCTGAAAAAGTCGTCTGACCATGAATTGCGGCGGCCACAGTCAGGCCTGCCAGATCAACACCTTCAAAAGAGCCTTTATTGATCTTCCAGGCTGCGACACCTTGATTGCCGTAAATGAAGACCTCGGCATTTGAAAAGCAAGGGCCGGTGAAAACGTCGGCTGTCCGTGCTTCCACATAATCGCCCTGAATTTGCTCCGCCTGGGCGTATGAAACGCCACAAACCATCGCCATTACGGCATTCAACCAGAGAATTCGTCGCATGTCAGTTGCCCCGTTCGATAGTACCGAACAATTCGCTTAGTTAGATTATCTTACCGAATGGCCTCGGGTGTCAAGCGAGGGTTCGCATTTCCGTTAAACTTTTAGTTAACTTTCTTTTCTAAAACAACTTACAAAAACTTCAAAATTCGATCAAAAGACTAGGAACAGGCTTTGCGATAGCTCCGGACGAAACGCTTTCAGGATTCCCATCAAACTGAATTTGGGCAACCAAATCCTTCGGCAGGTGCTCTCTGATTGACTCCCAAAGGCGTTGGCCCCTCAATCGCTCAAGGTCCGACTTTGTCAAAGCGGCTTTTGACTTGGTGGCTTGCGAATCAAGATCGCCTGAGGCCTGACTTAGCGTATCTGATTTTGGCTCCAACCCAAGCAGACTGACTTTGGACTCGTTTTTCATTCTGACTTTGAGCCACTCAGCCAGGTCTTTTACACGTCCCAATTTCGTCGAATCCAAAATCGCAGAATCGTTTAGAAACCATTCATCCACCTGAATTACGATCGACTTCTGAGAAGGGTTAAACCTCCCAGCAGGAGGCACTTTGGAATTTTGGGACAGGTTTGTCGACTGAGGTAAGCTGGAGGGATCCGATTCCGATGAAGTTGTGACAACGGAACGATCGCTTAGAGCGACCTGAACTTGCTGTTGAAGATTTTGGAACGACTTGGCCATCCTCTCGCGTTCCGATTGATAGGCTGCCACGCTGGTACGAAAGGCCTGATTCTCATCTTCAAGCCGAGCAATTCGAGTCGAATCATCAATCGAACGCTGAGCCATATCTTCATTACTGGAACGGAGTTGTACAACCAGATCCTTAAGCCTTGAGTTCTCCGCATGGATCACACGGGTGAGCCGTTCCGAATCTTTTCCACCGCTTTGGCCTGGCCACGATGAACACCCACTTAAGCCAACGAAAAGCAGGAACAGGCCGCTGACAGCGACATGTTCCTTTCGTGTATGACGACGATTTTTCCAAAGTTCTCGCATAGGGATCGACTCCTTTCGACCCAACACTTATCAGGATTCAAGCCGAGGCGAATGTCAACCCCGGCCTGCCAATCCATTTAGATCACTTTCCACCAAGAATTCCTGCAACCTGTTTGATCAGACCAGACGAGACAGGTGTATCGCCCCGGAATTCGTAGAGGTTTTTGACGAGGTCGAATGCGACAAAACACAAGAGCAGCATCATGACCGTGGAAACGCCAAGCCCAACAACCCAAGGTGTTCCCCAGTCAGTACTTACAGGACGAGAAATTGTCGGAGATTTCCCTGTTGATTTCTGTGGGGTCGGCGTGATCTCATTGGTCTCGTTTGATCCGCTCGAAGAGATGTCCCACTCGCTACTCGTGTCATCAACAGGCGGTTTGACCTTGCGGACGCCTGAGCCTGACGCAGCAAATGGCTCGCTGATCATAGAGACTTCGCTGGATTGCTCAAGCTCGAAATCACTATTGGCTTCGATTTGAACGGTTCGATCGCCTAAAGCGGCTCCAGGGGAAGGAATTGCGCCTGAGACGTCGTCGAGTTCAAAATCTGTGTCGTCAAAAGCGGATGCTGCGGCGGAAACACCTGTATCGCTTGGCTTTGGAGCCGAGGCAGGCTTTACCGCAGACTGGACTGGTGCCGGAGTAGGCTTTGGAGCCGGTTTCGGTGCTGGGGCATCGTCGATCGGCGAAAGCTCGATGGAATCGGCATCGAAATTGGCCAGACCAATTCCAGAATCGTTTGGCTTGCCAAGGTTTATCCCAGAGCCAGCCGGTTTTTTGGAAACGTCTGCCAGTGAGGCTGACAATGTGCCAGGCACTTCGAATTCTGAACTTGAGTCGAGGGCTGTCAGCTCGAAATCGCTGCCTGATTCAGGCTGAAGGGCGTCGATCACACCAGAGGGTGAAAGATCGAAATCGCTGTCAGCATCGATCAGTGGAATTTCGCCGGAAGAGCCTAGTTCAACGGTGTTTACGGCTGTATCACCGGGCTTGCCGGATTTGCTGAGAGGTGACAGGTCACCCAAATCAATTTCGGCAGATTCGGAAGAGAGCAGGGTCACGTCGGAATCGCTTGGTCCACGTCGACCGGCGGTCGGGCTGATCCGGACATCGGAGTCAGAGGCACCTTGAGGACTCACACGAACGATTTGAATGTCAGACTCGCCCGGCTTGCCGGCAGAGGCGACACCGAGCGGATTGGTTTTGGATTCGGACGCGATTGGCTTCAAGGCAGCTTCGATATCTGCTTTTTGAATTCCAACGGTTGGGGCACCAAGGTCGCTATCGCCCTGGCCTAGAAAAATATCGTTAAAGTCGAGGTCATCAAGACTTAAACCCGACTGAACATCAGGATCAGAACCCAGTCCCTGGCGACGAGCGAATTCTTCGACCTCGTTTTTCCGCAATTGTGGGGCATTGCCGCCAGCAATTTGCTTTAATTCGCCAGTCTGAATTTTCTTTTTCAGCTCATCCAGGCTGATCCCGAGCACTCGGGCGGCTTCCTCCATGCTGTAGAAATCGGCCATCTCTCACCTCGTGCGACGGATCCGTCAAACCACGACGGACTGATTGTTTAAAAACGCCACAACCCACCCAGGCCGATTCGGACTCAACAGCGGAATGAACCTTACCATATCAGCGTTTACCGCGAGTCATCGACTCGACGGCTGACACCTCAGGGGGCTGATTCTGATACTCGCTCAACATCAAGTCCCAACGGAATTGGCGGACTGCCTCCAGCTTCAATGCTCCGCGCGGATTATTTGGCTCAAATCGGTATACGGCAAGTGATTGAGATGCCGGATTGACCAACGTGATCCACTGAGTCTGACCTGGTGTGCCGGTGATTTGAGTCGTCATCGCACCCTGAGCCACGTTCGCAGTTGTTAATTGCTGCTGGGCTGAGATGGCAGGCCCGGACCGGTTCGCGATCCAAAAACCCATCACCAACCCACTGGCCATCAAAAGTGCAGATCTGACCAAATCGTCGGTAGCAACACGTCTCTTCGTCATCACATCATCCTTCCATCCTTGCAGTTACGCACCAGCATGCTCCCGGGAACTCCGTCCCGATCAACACTTGCCAGGCGACTGATGTGCTTGATTTAGAATCCGCAATTACTCCAATCTATCATACTTTTCCAATTTGGGAACATCCACTTTCGGAAAACTTGAACTGTTCGGATCTTTTTATCAGAAATCCACCGATTCATGTCAGGAAACCAAAATCCATTGAGCGATCGAATCCAACTTAACCCTCTCATCGTTGGAACTCACGCTCAAAGTTCGGTTATACCCGCTGTACCGGTCTGATCGGGTGATCGTTAAAAATCGACCTGATATCGACTTCTGGTTGCTAAGCATCTTACACCTTTTGGAACGAATTAACTTTGTGAACTGCGTTTACGATTTGGGTCAACATCGTTTTGCCCGAATCCCAAAGCATCTCAGTTTAACATGAATCATTCGGCAAGGAGGCCGAACGGATTGCCTTGCCCCAATCTGTCCTCGCCACATCTGCAACTCTCTCATGGCAAACGATTTTTGCGAATCGTGGCTGTGCTCGTTGTGTGCATATTTGTGGCAGGCTGTGCTTCCTTCAGAGAACGTGCCCCATCGCCAGACTTTCAGCCGTGCAATGATTCTTTGATCAAAACCCGAGACGGATGGCTCTTAGGCGTTCGTCATTATCGCCCTAAACACCCTGATCCATCCAAACTACCGGTTATTTTATGTCATGGGCTTGGGCTCAACGCCACCTTCTGGACCATCACGGACAATCACCTTCCTCAGCAACTTACGTTGGCTGGATACGAAGTTTTTGTTTACGACGCCAGAAGTTCTGGGAATTCCACGCCTGAGAAGTTTGCCAGAGTCAACAATTTTCTAAGAAACACCCCCCTGCCCGAACGTGGCGAAAGGTCATGGACGACCGACGACCAAGCCTATTACGACATACCAGCTGTTCTGGAACATGTCCGCAAGCGGACCGGTCATGAGCAAGTAAACTGGATTGGTCATAGCCTTGGCGGAATGCTCATGTTTACTTTTTTGGAAGAGCACCCGGAACGACACAGAATTGCAAATTTCGTAGGGATGGGTTCGACGGCAGTGGTTTTTCCGACCAAAGATTCCAAGGAAATGGCAAGAGCGAACATTGGTCTCTGCCTGCTCTCAAAAGTGGCCAGTACCAGTCGGCTTGGTCGGCCCATGCGATTTGGAAGGCCACCCGGCCTCGCTTATATCGACCGGTTTTACTACACCCGAGATAATGTCGAAAGCCTAACTGTTAACAGGTTTTATGGCTATACGCTGGAAGATCCGGGCGCTGGTGCACTCAAGCAACTTCAGCCCTATCTGGGCAAAGGCCAGTTCCTATCTGCTGACGGCAAAACGGATTACAGCGCGAACCTCGACAAAATTGTCACGCCCACGCTTTTTATCGCAGGCCAGGGCGATGTGATGGCGGATATCCAATCGAAACGCTGGACATTCGACCATTTATCATCCTCTGACAAGACTTTCATGGTCTTTGGCAAAAGCACTGGCTACGCTTTGAATTACGGACATTGTGACCTTGTCTGGGCCAAGTCTGCGCCTCAGGAGATTTTTCCTGAAATCGTGAAGTGGCTTGACCAGCGACAGCACGTCGTAGCAAGTCCTCAAATGGTTCGTCAAGATATCACAAGCAACTCCGGACAGAACCCTTACGTTCGACTTAAGTCGCCACAAGCCATCGAACTGCCATTGCAGATCGTGGTGGGTGAAGGGCGAGTCAAAGTTCGTTAATTTGAGCCTGAATCGTGATCCGGCTTCAGCAGATTGTCGAGCACGATTTGTGACCACGTTTCAAACTCAGTACGAGTTTCACGAGCCTGATCCAGGTGGATAAATCCTGCCTCTGCAAGACCTTCCTCTAATGGATGGACGGCAGGGGCCGTCAGATGATAGAGGTGAACCACTCCAAGATGGACTTGGCCGACAGGGGTGGAATCGTCGTTGATCAAGCCGGCGATCCGCATCTTGCCAGGCACATCAATTCGAACTTCTTCGTCAAGCTCGCGTTGAAGGGCCATTTCATAAGCTTCGGCTGTGCAACCACCTGCAGCGTCCTCTTCGGCAACGTGCCCACCGACTCCAATGGACTTGAGGGCATGAAGCCGGGATTCGCCCTGACT
>CAMBZY010000164.1 GCA_945872325.1 Candidatus Kuenenia stuttgartensis
AGGACCTTTTGGTCCTGGGGCCGAGTGGTGGGGGGAATCAGGTAGGGCTTCTTCTTTTTCGTCCTCAAGTCCAAGGCCGCTGGCCTTGGCTGGTATGGGCCGCACCGTTGGTGCTTAAAGCCAATAAAAAGCATTTTAAGGACCACCACGATATCCGGTATGAGGCTTCTTGTATCCCATCCGTGAACTTCTGTGTCAATCCGTGGCAAACAGGGGTCAACAAAGATTTTTATGAATAAATCGTGCCCCTGAGTGCTGGCCTCCAAACCGTCCGATGGGTTAGGATATCTGTGAACAGCCACCTGATTCGAATTCGACTCTCATCAACGGCTTAAAAGGCTTGCAGCTTTGATCATCGCCCAGTCCACCAATACCGCATCTGCCGACGCCATGCTACTGGCTCTCAAGCGCTGGGTGGCAGGTGCAACACTGACCAGCCCCGACACCGTTCCAAGCCCTGATTTTCAATCCCGATTCTGGCTCCTGGGCCTGTTATTGATGATTGCCATCAGCCTGATCGCTCAAGGGCCCCGACGATTCTTTACAGGCCTTCTCGAATGGTCAACCGTTCGCCAAGTGATCCATCTGTCATTCAGAAGGCTTCGATCCCGGCCTCTGGTTCCGGTGGTTCTGGGCGGAATGTGGCTCGTTTCATGGTCCACAACCCAATTATTGCAATACGATAGCCGGTCCGGCTCTGACAACCTCCAAATGTCTCTTCGTACCAAAACCCTCAGCGCTTTCAGCCTCGAACAAGGTGTTCTGGCGGCCCTGACACCGCTCCGAGACCTCTCCAATCTCGCCGATTGCTGGCCATTGGTGGCAGCAGGCATTTTTCTGGCATTTCAATACAACAGCAATCTTCAGTGGATCCCGCGGTCATCGATGTCTTCACCCATGCAATCATCAAGTTTCTGGACACAAGTTTTCTGGATTATAGGATGCCTCTGGCTGGTTTATCGAACCGTTATCGGCGTTTCAGGCGATGACGGCCTTCCGCTCAACACCGGCGCATACATCGAAGTCGTTCTCGAACCCGCGATCATGCTCATTATTGACTCATTCCTGCTGGCATGGGTGGTGACTGAAATTCGCGACTCCACTGTCGCTCAATCCGACCAGATGCTTCCAGACTTTGAGAAAGTTGTGAACCTGGCGCCTGCCATCTTCCTTGTCAATTTCCTGATTGTACCAGGCCGATTTTTTGCACACGCACTCTGGCTGGTCTGGAACTCACTGGTCGATTACATTTCCGTCGCCGGTTCCGCCTCATCCACCATTGTCAATTATGTCATCTGGGGCCTGAGCTGGGGTATCCTCGACATGCAAGCGATTGCATTTCCATGCATCGTCCTGGCCGGCTCAGTGGCCTGGTCACAAGGCTCCATCCGCCAGCTTTTACGGGTTGCATTCAGAATGTTCCGAAACCACGGGGCATCGATCTTTCTAATGGTTGTATTTTTCGGGCTAATCAACGTGATCAGTGCCGCACTGATTACAACCCTGATTTTATCGCACCCAGTCGAGCCATGGGTCTTTATGGCGGCTGCCTCCTATTGCCACTTCGCCACCCTGTTCACAGGCCTTTTGACACTCTCCGGGCTGATCGAACTCGGTGAGCAATCGCTCATCACCGCCTCCATTTCAGAGAGTTCTGAATAAACGAAAATGGCGAATGAATCCATTCCGGATACATCCGCCATTGACCTGTTTTGAAAGTATTTTGCCCACCATCATTCCACTGGGAGTCGATGAATTCTTTTATTGATATCGACATTCACGGAATGGAATGGACGATGCAGGTGGGCGCTGTCAAACAAGCTTCTTCCTGATTCCACATCACCCTCTGATAAAGCATTATGGAATATTGAGTGAAGATATTCCACGCCTAGATTAGAAGGCTTGAATCGCTTGGAATCGTAGAACTTCTTGGATAACGGCCGTGCATGAATAACTCCCCAGCGGTCTCTCAAAGAATTCGCTGTGCAACTGTCGAGATAAAACCCTTTATCGCGATATTGCAATGTGGCCACCACATTATGCTGGCCATCCATCAGCAGATCCACCGCTTTCCCGCCCAATTGCTGGGCATAATACCGGTCGAAACTGATGGGCCGGCCACCACGCTGGGTGTGACCGATTTTACGAATGAAAATGGCCGCGTCGGCTGATTCATTACGCCGTTTTCGTGTGAAGAATTCATTGCCAAGCTCTTTCACAAACAAGCGTTTAATCGCTTCAGCCGCTCCCGAATACTGGAAGTTTCCAGAAGGATCCTGACTGGCAGAAACCGAGCCATAAGGGAGGCCGTCTTTATCCACAATCCCTTCGGAGACAACAATCACAGCATGTTTTTGATAGTCCAGCAGGCTCACCAGTTTATTCACCAAAGGCTCTGGATCCACCGGCGATTCCGGCACCAGAATCATATCCGGCTGCCCATAGGAAGCTCCTAATGCAATCATCCCGCAATCGCGGCCCATGACTTCAACAATTGCAATCCGCCTGTGACTTTCGGCCGTCGTCCGAATCCTCTGAACGTTTGACGCAGAAACGTATACCGCTGTTGCAAACCCGGGTGTGACGTAATTCACCATCTCATCAAGTGTAAATTCCCGACCTGCTCGCATCCGATATTGATAGCCTTTTTTATGCGTTGTATCCGGATCGCGAATCCACTCATCCTGCTCATCCAGATAATTCAGGCCCAGGTCATTATCAATGGTTTTGGGAGCCAGCACCACGGGAATCAAATCAGCCAGCGCCTGCATCCCATTTAAAGTACCATCTCCACCAATACAGACCAGGCCATCGACCTTCAATTTCGCAAGCCTCGATGCCGCCAGTGCGGTGGTCTCTTTGTCATCGCTGCTGATATAATCGCGTGACGCTCCCAGAATCGTGCCGCCCAAGGTCGAATCAAGCTCGGGAATTGTCGCGTAAAGCGGATTTAAATGCACGTGTGGGACTTCGGGATTCAATAGACCATTAAACCCTTTGATAATCCCAATCACTTCCACCCGTAATTGATTGGCCCGGGCCACCACGCCCGAAATGGTTGCATTAAGGGCTGGTGTATCACCGCCGGCGGTCAGAACTGCAATTCGTTTCATTTGAGTCGCTTTATAGACCGGTAGAACGGCCAATTTATCTTGCTGTTTCAATGTCTGTCAGAAATTCGATTCTGCGGATCAATCATACTTCTATGATGATTTCAGTCGAACTCGTTTTGATCCACAAGTTTTAAATGCACGCGCAGGCCAGGCGCCCTGATTTGTATTTCATCGCCCGATGTCAATTGACGACGCTTGCGGATCTCAAGCTGACCGTTGATCTTCACATGACCACCCGTCACAAGCCCCTGAGCATCTCCACCATGTTCCGCAACACCGGCGAGCTTCAAGACTTGCAAGAGCGTGATCGTACCAGGCCGAATCGGGATCTCTGTCACGTGAAGGCGAACCTTTCTGAAGATTTACAAGCAATTTTCAGGCCAATTGTTGGATTCACAACCCAACCCTGAATTTGAGCGATACCAGCATTTGATTGAATCGAGAGGAAGTCGGGAATGTCGCAATCGAGACCATGATTAATAAAACACCTACAATCAGACCTACCATGCTTTTCTCAATGAGGATTAAAAGGAACCCGAAAATGGTCGCCCCTTCCAGAATAGCGGATTTTATGATGCCCAGAGTCACCAATTCCTTCGCCAAAACAGAATCCATTTCATCTGCCGGAAGGCTCCGAATCGTATCCAGATTTTTGATGCAATAGAATTTGTCGATCAGGAAATACGACGCCAGTGCCGAGCTCGCGAAGCCCATGGCGAGGATTTCCAAAAACTCCAATTTGATCACCAAATCACCCTGATTGATCCCCAGGGCAACGACCATAAAAGCCAATGGACCTGCAATAATCGCCCCTCGAATGATCTGCAATTTCTTGAGCTGGACTTGGACTGGATTTTCACTGGGAAACACAGAAGACGTTTCGGATGACCGACCTTTCTGAGAATCCATGATTCATTTTCCTGACAACGCATCGGGATGGGTGATAGGCAAATCCGTCCCAGAATTTCGCGAATCGTTACATTTAACCACAAAATCTGTCAGCCAATCATGAAGCGGGCGTAAAGATTTCGGGTAATTTGCTTCGAGCTTTGTGGTATCCAAACCGCCCTGAAGTGGACGGGCCGCAGGCTGATTCAACTCGGCTGTTTTTTTGCCAATAATCAGGCTTGGATCAAACCCAAAATGGCTCGCAATCTGCCGGCCCAGCTCATCGCGTGCCCAAAGATCAGGCCCTGCCACATTCCAGATCCCCTGCTCGCCCGCCAGTGCCAGATCCACCGAAACCTTGGCCAGATCAGGCCCATAAGTCGGGTTCGAGGCTTGATCTGATGGACAAACCATCGTCTTGCCCTGACTCAGGTTACGCCAGACCTGATACGTAAAATTCTTGCCCTGACGCTCCGGTCCCTGAACCCATGCCGTACGCAAGCACAAAAATTGATCACCAAGTGCCTCTGAAATTTGCACTTCAGCGTCGAGCTTCACCTGCCCATAAACCGACAACGGTTTCGCCAGATCCGTCTCGCGATTCGGGCCATCCGTCCCATCAAAAATGTAGTCGGTCGAGTAGTAAATAAACCGGGCCTGATGCTCCAGACCTGCCAGAGCCACGTTCAGTGGATCTTCCAGATTCGCAGTTCTGGCCCGTTTCGGGTCGTTCTCGCAACCATCCACCCAAGTCCAGCCGGCCGGATAGAAAATTAGAGAAGCTTTATGCTTCCCAATCCAATCACGGGCGGCCTCATGATCGGCCGTATCAAGATATTCCAAGCCACTGTAAGCCACGTTGGCATATGAACCTACGACAGAAAAACCTTTCTGCCGGAGGTAATGGACAAGCCATCCGCCAATCTGGCCTGAGGCCCCGACTACGGCCGCTTTCATGGGATTAATGGTGGAACCCCCCCTTGCGCCTCAGAATCGTGTAGCGTTCCAGGGCATCCTGAATGATCGGAATGGCGGTGTCGGCAGATTGGATCTCCTCTACAGCCACAGACTTACCTTCAAGAATCTTGTAATCCTCGAAGAATCGGCGGAGCATCGAAAGCCGGTGCGGAGGGAGTTCGCGAGCATCTTTGAACGAGTTGAATTCAGGGTCGTCCACCGCCACGGCAAGAATCTTGTGGTCCTTCTTGCCCATGTCGATCATGGTCATCAAACCGATCACCCGGGCCTGCACAAGTGTAAGCGGGGCAACGGCTTCCTGACACAGAACCATGACGTCCAATGGATCGTCGTCGTCGGCGTATGTCTGCGGGATAAATCCGTAATTGGCCGGATAATAAACGGCGGAATAGAGGATCCGATCGAGCTTGATCAGCCCCGTCTGCTTATCAAGCTCGTATTTGACCGAGGAACCCATGGGGATCTCGATCACCGCATTAAACTTGCTGGGAAGACCCTCGCCGGGGGTCACGTCGTGCCAGGGATGAATCATCAGGCCGCTCATTCTCTCTTTTTACGAGACACCTGTCTTGGAATCAGGCTATTGCCAGCCATCTCCTACGCATCTTACCGGGATACCGCCGATAAACCAATCCGAGTTGTCGATTCTCTACCACGAGACGCTTGTTTTTGTGTAGTTTTTTTCTCAACAGGCAAGTCGTCCAAAGGGTCCAGCCGTGGCCCGCCCTGAGTCCGGATCCGACCAGCCAGCCGCTCAATCTCAGCTCTATGCTGACTCACCCTCTGATTCGAAGAAACTCTCCACCACTGGGCATCAATCGCATTTTCCAGACGCGTCAAATCCGTCGATAAATCGCCCCTGTGGCTCCCAAACCGAATGTTTTCCAGAAGCTGATAAGCCGCCGACCGGATCTCGTGAGTCTCACGTCGGGCCTGGTCCGCCTCAGCCGTTTTCTGGTTCGCAAACTCTTTCATCACCATCACTTCAAGCCCATATGCCTTGCGATAAAGTGCATCCGCATGAAGGCCCATCTGATATCTTGAATTGTAATCGCCAGGCTGGAAATAATCCCACGGATTCGAGTAATCCGCCCAAGTGCCTGTCGAATGATTTCTCGGCTTCATCGCTGCCGAAGGACCATGCTGATAGGCATTGTTCATCCCAAATTCGCCGGCCTGTAAAACAGCAGGCAAGATTAATAAAACACTGACACTTAAGATAATTCGCATTTTCAGAGAATTCCATTTCTTGCGTTTTTGAGTACGATCCCACTACAGTCTATCAATCTCTTGATCGGTTGTAACCGATTCATAAAACAATCAGATTTCGATTAAAATATGCGAAAGACGCCGACAAAATCGCGATCATCCGCCCCTTCGGAACAATTTCGCAGGCTTCGGAGGTGGCTCAGGCCCTAATGGGGTTTCTTGATGCGTCTGGCCATCATAGCTTAAAAGCGTGGAGCGTTCCCCGTCGACCGTTTCAATGTGAACGGGCCTGCTCCATAAACGATAAAGATTTTCGAGCGTCAGCCTTGCAAAATCAAGCCTTAGCCCGATACCGCAATCGGTGTCGTGCTTTAAATACAACTCGCCCCGATTCATATAATTCCCGTCCAGAACACGCACAACCGGCTGACCAAAATTGGTCAAACTCATCAGCAGGCCTTCTTTGATCTTGGGAAATTCGCGACTTTCAATCTCATAAGTTTCCGACTCCGAATTAAATCCGAAGCTGAAAAGACGGTGCTCGCGACAGAATTCCGGGGTCAGGAATTCATCAATAAATGTAATGTCATTATGGATCCGCCTGACCTCGAAGATTTTCTTCATCCCCTGCCCTGGCTCACGCTGATCCCAGCGATATTCAATATCACGGAACAGTTCAATCCCGATTTTATAAGGGTTAAGCCGGTCCTCAGTCATGGCCATCGTACCGGCATGATGCTCGGCATAGTCGATCAACTCCGAAGCGTCCAGGCAGTGGCGGGTCATGATTGTTGAATGCCAATAACTCGCCCAGCCTTCATTCATGATTTTTGTCTGACCCTGAGGCGCAAAATAATACGCCTCGTCACGAATCATCGAGAGAATTGTATGCTGCCAAGGCTTGAGTGGAGCGTTTTCCAAGAGAAAAAGTAGGACATCACGCTGCGGATTTT